>NC_011761.1:2772500-2982397 GCF_000021485.1 Acidithiobacillus ferrooxidans ATCC 23270 | reverse complement strand
CTAATACTATTAATGACCACATGGCTTGTGGAAAGGTGTAGTAGCACCTTGCCCGGTATGAAGTTTCCGGTTTTGGCAGGCGGTCGACAAGCTGTGGATAAGTGGGTATATCCAGGGATAAAAAAACGCGCCATTTTTCATACCGAGATAGCACAGGTGTTATGCAGGGGCTTATCCACAGCTTGTGCGGGTCTCGGATCATGCGCCAAGAATCCGCAACAGGTTTCGGTAATCTTCGTCCATCTGGGTCTCTTCCAGGCGGAGTTTTTCGATCTGGCGGCAGGCGTGGAGGACGGTGGTGTGGTCGCGTCCGCCGAAGGCCTCGCCGATTTCCGGAAGGCTGTGGTTGGTGAGTTCCTTGGTGAGGCACATGGCTACCTGCCGGGGACGGGCAATGTTGCGACTGCGTCGCTTGGACTGCATATCCGAGCCGCGAATGTGAAAATACTCGGCTACGACTTTCTGGATGTTGTCGAGGCTGACCATGCGTTTCTGCACGTCGATCAGGTCGCGCAGGGCCTCGCGGGCGGTGTCCAGGTTGTAGGGCTTGTGGGTGAAGTTGACGTGGGCGACGACCCTGCGCAGCGCGCCTTCCAGTTCGCGGACATGGGAGCGGATTTTCTCGGCGATGAAGAAGGCCACTTCCTCCGGCAAATCGACGCCGCTTTCTTCCGCCTTGCAAAGAACGATGGCCATGCGGGTTTCCAGATCGTGGGGCTGGATGGCGACCGTCAGTCCCCAGCCGAAGCGCGACTGCAGGCGCTCTTCCAGCCGGTCCACCTCTTTGGGATAGCGGTCGCAGGTGATGATGATCTGCCGACCGCCGTCAAAGAGGGCGTTGAAGGTGTGAAAAAACTCCTCCTGGGTGCGATCCTTGCCCGCAAAAAACTGGATGTCGTCGATGAGCAGGGCATCCAGCTTACGGTAGCGCTGCTTGAAGTCGTTGATGGTGTTATGTTGCAGGGAGCGCACCATGTCCATGATGAAGCCTTCGGAGCTCACATAGAGCACCTTGGCATCGGCATTGCGCTGGAGGATGGCGTTGCCCACCGCTTGCATGAGATGGGTCTTGCCCAGTCCGACGCCGCCATAGATATACAGGGGGTTGTAGGATTTCCCCGGATTTTGGGCGACCTGCCGGGCAGCCGCCACCGCGAGTTGATTGGATTTGCCCTCGACATAGGACTGAAAGGAGAATCCGGGATTGAGCCGGTTGCCGTTGCGCGGCTCGATGATGGAAGGGGCGGACGGCGTCGCCGTTCCCGCCGGGACCGGCGCCAGCCCCTGTTCGGGGCTGAGTTCCAGGCGCAGCAGCATCCCTGGCGCAAGCTCGGCAAGCACCGCTTCCAGCAGGTCTATCAGCCTTTCCCGTACCCACTCCATGACGAAGGTATTGGGTGCGAACAGGCGCAATTCGTTACCATGCAGCTCGCCACGAAGGGGGCGCAGCCAGGTGTTGAACTGCTGGGCGGTGGTCTGTTCTTGCAACTGCACGCACAGCGCTGCCCATAGGGCATCTCCGTTGTGCAGCGCGGATGGCGCTGGATGACTGCTCATGCGTAACCTGGTCAGAGGGTCTGAAGGTGAACGGTGCCTTGCCCCGGCGCTGCCAAGTACAGTGTCACCCGGCAGCGGAGTGGGCTCGCTTCCCGCAACGGGAAGGGCGTTTCACCATAATTCTCCGTCCATGGAGTATATCCAGTTGTAGCGGTAGATGCCAGCACATCGCTATGGCCGACAGATTTCGGCGGCGCGGCGATTTCCTGGAAAATTAGAAACAGAATACTTCTGAAGAATAACATGTACATTTATTTTTGTATTGTAAAAAACATACATTAACGATTGTTTTATATTGCATTTTATTTGTTAAAACGCGATTTATATTTGCTGTATGGCAGTTATCATGTCCCATATGTTTTCAGGTGGGTATGGCTTTTATGGCATAGACAAATTACTGTTGAATAGAATATAGTGCTTTAAGGAAAGGCGGTTGCGGGTGAGCTGGTGTCCAATGCGGTGGGGTGAGAGGCGGACGTCGACGATGATGGGCGCGGTAGTGATCACCGGGGCGGGCAGTGGCATTGGTCGGGCGCTGGCGCTGGCCTATGCGGAGCCGGGGCGGGTGGTCCTGCTCCTCGGGCGTCGCCGGACGGCTTTGCAGGAAACGGCCGTTCAGGTGCGCGCGCGGGGTGCGCGGGCGGAGTTGCGAACGGTCGATGTCTGCGACGGCGCCGCCCTCGACCGGATTGCAGCGGATTTCGCCGGAGGCTTCGGGTCCGTCGCCGTGCTGATCGCCAACGCGGGCATCAGTCACGGCACGCTGACGGCGGAACCGGCGGATCGCACCGTTTTTGCCGAAATCGTGGCCACCAATCTGATCGGAGTAGAGCTGACCTGCGGCGCCTTCCTGCCCTATCTGGCGCCACAGGCGCGGATTGCGGGCATCGCCAGCGTCGCCGGTTTTCGCGGACTGCCGGGTGCGGCGGCGTATTCAGCGTCCAAGGCGGGAGCGATCGCCTACCTGGAGAGCCTGCGCCTGGAACTGCGAGACCGCGGCATCCGCGTGTGCAGTATCGCCCCCGGCTATGTGGCTACGCCCATGACCGCGGAAAATCACTACCCGATGCCCTGGTTGATGCCGGTGGACCAGGCTGCGGCGAAAATGCGGCGGGCCATCGACCGGGGTCGGCCGTGGTGCGTTCTGCCTTGGCAGATGGCGGTGCTGGGCACCCTTCTGCGGCATCTGCCCATAGCCATCTATGACCCAATTTTTGCCAGGGTGGCAGGAAAACGGCGGAGGACGGGCGACGACGCGGCGGAATCCTGAGCCATGTGGCGGTCGGAGCCGCCTTCTGGATGAAGAAAGTTTTCCACAAAGATGCTAAACCATCAGTTATGCGGACTTGTTGGGAACCATGTTTCATTAGTTTTCATAGGTTATTGTTATGTATGTAAATTATTTTATGAACGGCCATTTCCTCTGGTGCGGAGATGTCGTTGTCATGACGGAATCACGACTACGGACAAAGTATCCACAAAGTTATCCACAGGCTTTTGTACCGGGCTAGAGTCCTGTAGTGGTTTTTGATGCGTGCTCCTTTGATATGGAGGATTCAATCCTGATGGAATCCCGTCGTCCGGAAGCGGTGGGTCCTTTGCCCGTCGTTCTTACTATTGCCGGCTCCGATCCGAGTGCGGGTGCGGGCTTGCAGGCCGACCTGCTGACCCTGGCCAGCCTGGGGGTGCATGGCTGCACGGCGGTCACCGCGCTGACCGTTCAGGATTCGGTGAATGTCCGCGGCTACACGCCGGTCGATCCGCAGGATACCGTAGCGCAGGCCCGTGCGGTGCTGGAGGACATGTCCGTACAGGTCATCAAGATCGGGATGCTGGGCAGCGCGGCCATGGTGGCGGCGGTGAGCGCGCTGCTGGCGGACCATTCGCAGATTCCCGTGGTACTGGATCCGGTGCTGGCGGCCGGAGGCGGCATGGCCCTGGCCGGGGACGGACTGCGCGAAGCCCTGGTGACACGGTTGCTGCCCCGAGTGACTGTCATGACGCCCAATGGCCCGGAAGCGCTGGCCTTGTCGGGCACCGGCGATTTGCCCGCGGCGGGTGTTTGGCTCAACCGCCATGGGGCGGAGTGGGCGCTGATCAGCGGCGGGCACGGCGAGGAGCCGGAACTGGAGAACCTGCTGTTTCGGGGCGAGGTCTTGCGACGCACTTTCCGACAGGCGCGCCTGCCCCACAGCTACCACGGTTCGGGATGTACCCTGGCCGCCGCGCTGGCAGCGGGTCTGGCGCATGGTTTGACCATGGAGGAGGCCGTGGCGCGAGCACTGGATTTTACCCATGCCTGTCTGGTCCATGCCTACCCGCTGGGGAAAGGGCAGTATTTTCCGGACCGGTTCTTTTGGGCGCGCAGGCATCGGGAGGGGCCGGATGGCCGGAGATGACCATTTGATTTCCGGGCTGTATGCCATCACCGACGCCCATCTGATGCCGGAGCCCGTTTTCCTGGCGCGGGCCGAGGCAGCGCTGCGCGGGGGGGCGCGCATTCTGCAATACCGGGATAAGGGCGATGTCGTGACCGACGCGCGGCGACGGCGCATGCAGGCGGGCGCCTTGCGGGAACTCTGTGCGCAGTACGGCGCCCTTTTCGTCGTCAATGATGATCCCCGGCTGGCGCGGGTTGTCGGCGCTCCCGCCCTGCATGTGGGGGCAGAAGATGCGCCCCCGGCGGCATTGCGTGCGCAATTCGGCCGCGCCATACTCATCGGGGTTTCCTGCTATGGATCGGTACCGCAGGCGCAGGAGGCGGCGACGCAGGGGGCGGACTACGTGGCCTTCGGGTCTTTTTTCGCCTCTCCCAGCAAACCGCAGGCGCCGGTGGTCAGTGTGGATGTCCTGACGGCGGCGCGCGCGATGATCGACCTGCCCATTGTCGCCATCGGCGGCATCACGGAGGCCAATGGGCGTGCCTTGATTGCGGCTGGTGCGGATGCCCTGGCGGTAATTTCCGGCGTTTTCGCCGCGGAGGATGTGGAAGGGGCGGCACGACGCTTCACCGCCCTGTTCAATAACCGTAAGGAGTGATGATGACGCAGACTTCACACGCGCTGTTCCATATGGCGCAACAGTGCATTCCGGGCGGAGTGAATTCGCCGGTCCGGGCCTTTCGCGGTGTGGGCGGTGATCCGATCTTCATCGACCACGCCGAAGGACCTTTCTTCTGGGATGTGGAAGGCAAGCGCTATCTCGATTATGTGGGTTCCTGGGGACCGATGATTCACGGCCACGGCCATCCGGAGGTGCTGGCGGCGGTGCATGCGCAGGTGAACAAGGGGCTGGGCTTTGGTGCGCCCACCGCCATCGAGGTGGAGATGGCGGAACTGGTCTGCGCTCTGGTGCCGGGTATCGAATCGGTGCGCATGACGTCCAGTGGCACCGAGGCGGTGATGACCGCCATTCGTCTGGCGCGGGGTTACACCGGGCGCGACAGGATCATCAAATTCGAGGGCAATTATCACGGCCACAGCGACAGTCTGCTGGTCAAGGCCGGTTCCGGGGCGCTGACCCTGGGGCAGCCTTCCAGCGCGGGGGTTCCGCGCGAGGTCAGTCAGAATACTCTGGTGCTGCCGTATAACGACCTCCCGGCGGTGGTGGAAATGATGGCACAGTTCGGCTTCGACGTGGCCACCATCATTGTCGAGCCGGTGGCCGGCAATATGGGCTGCGTGCCGCCGGAGCCGGGCTTTCTGGAAGGGCTGCGCGCCGTTTGTGATCAATACGGGTGTGTGCTGATCTTCGACGAGGTGATGACCGGATTCCGGGTGGCCCTAGGAGGCGCACAGGCGCTCTACGGGGTACGGCCCGACCTGACCACGCTGGGCAAGATCATCGGCGGTGGTCTGCCGGTGGGCGCCGTCGGTGGTCCGCGGGAAATAATGGAATATCTGGCACCCACCGGGCCGGTATATCAGGCAGGGACACTGTCCGGCAATCCGGTGGCCATGGCCGCCGGACTGGCGACCCTGCGGCTGCTGACGGTACCGGGTTTCCATGAGCGCCTGGCGGCGCAGACGGCGGTGCTCTGCGAGGGCCTGGCCGAGCGGGCGGAAGCCGCGGGCGTGCCGATGCAGATCAACCATGTGCCGGGCATGTTCGGCTGGTTCTTTGCGGAACAGCCGGTGCGCGGTTTTGATACGGTGATGGCCGCCGACAGCAAACGCTACGCCCGCTTTTTCCATGGCCTGCTGGCGCGCGGGGTGTATCTCGCTCCCAGTGCCTATGAGGCGGGTTTCCTCTCGGCGGCCCATGGCGATACCGAGATAGCCGCCACCCTGGATGCCGCCGAGGCCGTTCTGGCCACTCTCAAGGAGGACGCATGAGCACCCTGTTCAGCCGCATCATCAACGGTGAAATCCCGGCGCAGAAAGTGCTGGAAGACGACCGTTATCTGGCCTTTCTCGATATCCGCCCAGTACGGCCGGGGCATACCCTGGTCATCCCCAAGGTGGAGCACGATTATATTTTCACGCTGGATGACGCAACCCTGGCGGGGCTTCTGCCCTTTGCCAAACGCGTCGTGCCGGCGCTGGAGCAGGTCACCGGCTGCAAGAGGGTCGGGATCATGGTGGCGGGGCTGGAAGTGCCCCATGCCCATGTACACCTGATCCCGATGAACGCCATCCCGGACCTGAATTTCGCCAATGCCAGAGATACCCCGGCGGCGGAACTGGCGGCGATGGGGGATAGGATACGCGCGGCGTTGCGGGGTTAAGCGCGCAACGCATTTACACAGAGGGAGGGGGGTACCGTTGCGACGGAGGAAAGCGGCCCGGAAGGGGTTGTGGCTGGGCTTGCCGTCCTTGTGCATGATGGCCGCTGGCGCTTGGGCACAGGCGGCCGGGACAGGCTGCCCGGTTCCCGTCGACATCAATCACGCCGATGCGGCCCAGTTGCGCTGTCTGCCGGGCATTGGCGAAAAACGGGCCGCCGCGATCGTCGCTTTCCGGGAGGCGCATGGCCCCTTTCCCGGCCCCGCCTCCCTCGCCGCGGTTGTTGGTCCCAAGATGGCGCAGACACTGCGCGCGAGGGTGGTGGTGACCCCCGTTTCGCCCTTGACAGAAAAAACCGCGCTGTTAAGGTGAATGATTCATTCTTCTCCTGATCATCATCAGAGCCGCCGAGCCGATATGCCGCACTCCCTTCGCATTGGTACCCGTGCCAGCCCGCTGGCCGTCTGGCAGGCAGAGCACGTCCGCGCCGCCCTGTTGCGGCTTCACCCAGGGATGGCGGTCGAGATCATCACCATGACCACCAGCGGCGACGTTCTTCTGGATGCACCTCTGCATGCGCTGGGGGGTAAGGGCCTCTTCGTCAAGGAAATCGAAGATGCCCTGCAGCAGCGGCGGGTGGATGTCGCCGTGCACTCCATGAAGGATGTGCCGGCGCTACAGCCGGATGGTCTGGAAATCGTCGCCATCATGGCCCGGGAGGATGTCCGGGATGCTTTCGTCAGCAATACCTTTCTGCATCCCGATGCCCTGCCGGAGGGCGCACGGGTGGGAAGCTCCAGCCTGCGGCGGCGGGCGCAATTACTGGAGCGCTACCCTCATTTGCGGGTCGAGGACCTGCGCGGCAATGTCGCTACGCGCCTGCGTAGGCTGGACGAGGGGCATTATGACGCGATCATTCTCGCCGCTGCGGGCCTAAAACGCCTTGGTTTGCCCGATCGCATCACCCATCTGCTGGATATCGACCGCTCTCTGCCGGCGGTGGGGCAAGGGGCCATAGGCATCGAGGCGCGCAGCGACGATCGGCGGACCCGGGAACTGCTGGCCCCCCTGGCCGACGCCGATACCCAGAACTGCGTGCTGGCGGAGCGCAGCATGAATCAGGTGCTGGGCGGGGACTGCCGGCTCCCGGTGGCGGCGCTCGCCCGATGGCAGGGGCCGCAGATGCTCCTGCGCGGGCTGGTCGCCACCCCGGATGGGCGCCGGGTACTGCATGCCGAGGCGAAGGGCAGCGACCCCGTCGCCCTGGGCATGGCCGTCGCTGCGGCCTTGGTCGCGCAAGGGGCGGCAGAGATTATCGAGGACGTCCGGAACGCATGAACAGCACCATACTGCGCGGCAAGGGCATCGTGGTTACCCGGCCGCGCGCGCAGACCGGCGAGATGCTGACCCTGTTGGAGGCGCAAGGCGCGCGCCCCATACTGTTTCCCGCCGTAGAGATCGAGGCGCCGGAGAACTGGCAATCCCTGGATGACGCCTTGCATCGGCTTGTGACGTATGACTGGGTGATTTTTTCCAGCCGTAATGCGGTCGCCTTCGCCCTCAGTCGCCTGCAGAGCCGCAACCTGTCCTGGCCGGTGGGGCCGCGCATTGCGGCGGTGGGACGGGAGACCGCCAAGGCGTTGGGTGAGTTTGGTCTGCAGGTCGACCTGGTCCCCCGGCGTTTCAGCTCCGAGGGTTTGCTGGAAAGTCCCGAACTGCTGGACGTGCGTGGGCAGCGCATCGCGCTGTTTGCCGGTGATCAGGGCCGGGAGCTGCTGGAGAAGACCCTGGATGAGCGGGGAGCCGTCACCGACGAGGTGCTCTGCTACCGGCGCCGGTTGCCCGGCACCAACCCGACGCCGTTGCTGCATGCCTGGGCGCGCGGCGAGCTGGATGCGGTCACCGTGACCAGCCCGGAGATCTTCAATAATTTCTATCAGATGGTGGGGGGACTGGGACAACGCTGGTTGAAAAACACGCCCATCATCGCCATCAGCCCCCTCACCGCCGAGGCCGTCACCGCGGTCGGTCTGCCCACCCCCTGGATCGCCCCGGAAGCCAGTACGGCTGGCATGCTGGCGGCGCTGACGGTATGGGCGCAAGGCCTGGCGCCTCACACATGAACCTGCTCAACCCGTCGTCTCGCCACAATTTGTGTTCGTATTCCAACTGCTCAAGGACTGTTCTCACATGAACCCGTTCAATCCGTCGTCCGGCCACGAGCCACGACGCCTGCGTCGCCATCCGGCCATGCGCCGGATGTTGCGTGAACACCATCTGCGCGCCACCGATTTCATCCTCCCGGTTTTTCTGGTGGAAGGCGAAGGCGTCCGCACGGAAATCTCTTCCATGCCCGGCGTTTTCCGCCACAGCATCGACTCCGCGCTGCAACTCTGTGCGGAGGCGGTGGCGCGGGGTGTCTCCGGGGTGCTGCTGTTTGGCGTCCTGGAGGAGCACTGCAAGGACGCCACCGGCTCCGTCTCCTGGGACGCGGAGGGGCTGGTGCAACGGGCGATTCGCGCCATCCGCAGCGGATATCCGCAATTGCTGATCATTGCCGACGCATGCTTTTGCGAATACACCGCCCACGGCCATTGCGGTGTGCTGGATGCGGGCGGTGACCGGGACGATTACGCCACCCTGGAAAACCTGCAGCGGCAGGCCATTTCTTATGCGGAAGCGGGGGTGGACGTCGTCGCCCCTTCGGGCATGGTGGACGGCATGGTGATGGCGATCCGCGAGGCGTTGGACGCAGCGCGGCATCCGCAGGTCGGCATTCTGTCCTATGCGGTCAAATACGCCAGCGCTTTTTATGGTCCTTTCCGCGATGCGGCCGACAGCGCGCCCCAGTTCGGGGACCGCAAAGGCTATCAGATGGACCCCGCCAACCGGCGTGAGGCCTTTCGCGAAATGGCGCTGGACATCCAGGAGGGCTGCGACATGGTGATGGTGAAGCCCGCCATGGCGTATCTGGATGTCATCCGTGACCTTCGCGAGCGCTGCGACCTGCCGGTGCTGGCGTATCAGGTGTCCGGTGAATACAGCATGCTGCAGGCCGCCGCCCGGGCCGGCTGGCTGGATCTGCAGAGCAGTGTCCTGGAATCCCTGCTCGGCATCAAAAGGGCCGGGGCCGATGCCATCATCACCTATTATGCCCTCGCTGCGGCCGATTGGTTGGGATGAAGCCATAGGATTCTTCGCGCCGCTATCGGACGTTCTGTTCCGGATACGTTGGTTTGGCGCCGCCGCACCTGCCGGTATGACGCGCGTCCTGCGTTTGCGGCCGGAAGACCTTGATACCCTGTTCCCCTGGGTCTTGCTCTCCGTGGCCATCAACATGCTGGTCTGGCTGTTGCTGCTGGGCGGGCTGGAGATGTCTCTGCCGCCAAAAACGCCCGTCAACTCGCTGGTGGAAATTTCCCTGATGCCGAACCTGCTCCATCCCCGAATGACCTCCCCCGCGAGGCCCGCGCCGCGCCGCCCGGACGGTGATCTTCCCATCAGCCGGGAGCATGCACCGGCAACGGCACCGGCGGCAGCGCGGGCAATCGCACTGAATGCCTATCTGAAGGACTGGGAAGGCCGGATCATGGCTCTGGCCCAGAAACGTCTCCTTGGGGGAAGTCATCCCGCCGTACCTCAGGGTCGCGTCGTCGTCGCCGTCACCATCGCCCCCGACGGGCGGCTGCTGGCGATCGAGATGCAGCAAGGACTGCGGAATGCCGCGCTGGTACATGCCGTCGATACGATCATCCGGCAGGCGGCCCCCTTTCCACCTCTGCCCGCCATCTGGCAATCCCCACCCACGCCGCTGCGTATCGTGCGCACCTGGAGCTTCGAATAAGCAACCGGCGTGCTCAGGGCGTTGCCACCGGCGCATCCACGCGTTCCAAATCTTCCAGGCTTTTCTGCCGCGATTCCACCCCGTAGATGAGGGTGGTGAACATTCCCAGCAGAGACACCAGGGCCATGACCAACAGCACCAGCGGTATGCCCCAGCTTTTCTCGAAAATCGGAAATAAGAGCGCCGAAACGAAGGCTCCCAGGCGGGAAAGTCCCGTCGCCAGCCCCGCCGCGCTCGCACGCAACTCCGTCGGAAAAATTTCCACGGCCAGCGCGAAAACCGTCACTCCCGGACCGATGCCCACCCCCAGGGAATAGACCGCAGCACCGCCATAAATCCCGGCAATCCAGCCATTCCAGGAGCACAGCGCGAACAGCGCCAGGCCGAGAGACATCATGCCGAACCCGGCGCTTTGCAGGGGGATCCGGCCCCAGCGGTCGAGGCGGGAGAGAATATAGAGGATGCCCAGAGCGGAGATCACCAGAAAGACGGCGTTGATGGCGGCGGCAGCTCCGTTACTGCTGGCGAGGCCGTTGCTGCGCAACACCAGGGGAAAATACAGGCCAATGCCCAGGCCCACCACATCCAGACAGAACCAGGGGAAGATGCTGAGCAGCAGCCGACGCAACCAGACTTTACGCAGCAGCACCCGCCACGACTGGCGATGCCCCTGAAAAGTCGCCAACTGTGCGCCGAGTTCGGCGGGTGTGCTCTCTGGGGACAGCCGGGCCAAGGCCGCGCGGGCCGCATCGACATGCCCGTTGCGCGCCAGCCAGCGCGGCGACTCCGGCAGGCCGCGCCGCAACCAGAGCAGGGCACATGCGGGGACCACTGCACTCCCCAGCATCCAGCGCCAGGAGTCGTCGCCAGTAAACAACAGGGCCCAGCCGATGCCGGTGGACAGCAGAGCGCCGACATACCAGGCCAGATTTACCCGGGCGAAACGGTTTCCCCGATTGGTGGACTGGCTGTATTCCGCAACGATGGTGGCCACCAGCGGATAGTCGAGGCCAATCGCCAGCCCGGTCAGAAAGCGGCCCAGAAAAAGCACGGGGACATCCGGGCTGAGGGCGCTGACCAGGGCCCCGATGACGTAGAGGAATATATTTGGGAACAGCAGCCTGCGGCGACCGAACCGGTCGGTGAAGACGCCGCCCGCCAGGCCTCCCAGCAAAGACCCGAGTAACGCCATGGCCATGAGCGGGCCGGTCTCGGTCGCGTGCAGATGCCAGGCGCTGTGCAGGGGGAGGAGCACCACCGCCATGATGCTGAGGTCGTAGCCGTCGAGCAGCATCCCCAGCATGGCGGCGCCCAGGGCGTGGCCGCGTTGCCTGTCGGCAACAGGCACGGGGGGGACGTTTGCTGTGGGCAGGCCACTTTGTCTATTCATGAAAATCCCCTGCCAGGCCGGTCGAACGGAGGGACTAGCTTATGCCGTCGGGGTGCCATCGCTCAAGCCATCGTCGCACGGCGCCCCACGATGTCTTGCCCCGGCACCCCAGGACACATACAATCACCGCGATATCGACAGGGTAATGACCATAAAATTTCCGCCCGTGGACCATTTCAACCTACCTGAGGCCCGCAATGCATCGTAAAGGGATCATCCTCGCCGGCGGTTCCGGTACCCGACTCTATCCGCTGACCCAGACCGTCAGCAAGCAGCTCATGCCGGTCTATGACAAGCCCCTCATCTACTATCCCCTGGCAACTCTCATGCTGGCGGGCATCCGGGAGATGCTCGTCATCTCCACTCCCGACGATTTGCCGCGTTTTCGGCAGTTGCTGGGAGATGGAAGCCAATGGGGCCTGTCTTTCGCGTATGCGGAGCAGGCACGCCCGGAAGGGCTGGCCCAGGCTTTGCTGATTGCCGAGGATTTCCTGGCGGGGAGCCCCTCCGCGCTGGTGCTCGGCGACAATGTCTTCTACGGTCACGAACTCAGTGAAACGCTACAGGCCGCCAACGCCCGCGATACCGGCGCCACCATCTTCGCCTACCATGTCGCCAATCCGCGTGCCTATGGCGTCGTCGAGTTCGATGCCGACCACCAGGCCGTCGGTCTCGAAGAAAAACCGGACGTTCCGCGCTCGTGCTACGCGGTAACCGGGCTGTATTTCTATGACGGAAGTGGCAGTCGGATGGCCCGGGAAATCCAGCCCTCGGCGCGCGGCGAACTGGAGATCACCGACCTCAACCGCCTCTACCTGCAGGAAAAACGTCTACAGGTGGAGGTGCTCGGTCGCGGTACGGCCTGGCTCGACACGGGCACCCACGCGGATCTGCTCAACGCCGGCCAGTTCATCCGCACCTTGGAAGAACGCCAGGGACTCAAAGTCGCCTGTCCCGAAGAAATCGCCTACCGCATGGGCTACATCGATGGCGAAGCCCTCAGCCGCCTCGCCGCTCCGTTGCAGAAAAGCGGCTACGGCGACTATCTGCTGCGGGTTCTCAGCGAAGGGTGTCGGCCTTGAAAGTCGAAGCCCTCAGCATCCCCGAGGTTCTCCTCATCGCCCCCAAGGTTTTCGGTGACGTCCGGGGATTTTTCATGGAAAGCTGGAATCGACGCGCCTTCGCTGCGGCCGGGCTGGACCTCGACTTCGTGCAGGACAACCACAGCCGCTCCCAGCAGGGCGTCCTGCGCGGGCTGCACTATCAGATTCATCAGCCCCAGGGCAAACTGGTACGTGTCGTGAGCGGTGCGGTTTTCGACGTGGCGGTGGATCTACGCCGCTCCTCGCCACACTTCGGACGATGGGCTGGCGCCACACTCTCCGCCGAAAATCAGCAGATGCTCTGGGTACCTCCTGGTTTCGCCCACGGCTTTTACGTGCTCAGCGAGTCGGCGGACTTTCTCTACAAAACCACGGAGTTTTATGCCCCGGAAGCGGAGCGCTGCGTGATCTGGAACGACCCGGATATCGCCATCGACTGGCCCCTGGTGGATGGTAAGCCACCCCTGCTGGCCACCAAGGATGCCGCCGGGCTGCCTTTATCGGCGAGTGAGACCTTTCCGTGACGCCCCTGACGTGCGCCGGGCCATCACCAACTCAAGGTGCCCGTCCGTAGCGGTCGTCGAAGCGCACGATATCGTCCTCGCCCAGATACTCGCCGCTCTGCACCTCGATCATGACCAGATCGATGACGCCGGGGTTGAGCAGACGATGGGGGGTGCCGGCGGGGATATAGGTGGACTCGTTGGTCTGAACCAGGTGATCCACGCCGCCGTTGACGATCTTGGCGGTGCCCGAGACCACGATCCAGTGTTCACTGCGGTGGTGATGCATCTGCAAAGAGAGCGCCGCACCCGGTTTGACCAGAATGCGCTTGATCTTGAAGCGGGAGCCCTCCTCCAGCACCGTGTAGGTACCCCAGGGTCGGTGGACGGTGCGGTGCAGATTGCCGGCGTCGTGACCGCGGTGCCGGAGCTCGGCGACGATCCGCTTCACATCCTGATCGCGGTCCTTGCGGGCGACGAGGAGCGCGTCGGGTGTATCCACCACGATCAGATCCTCCACGCCCAGCAGGGCGGTCAGGCGGTCCGCGCTATGGACGATGCAGTGTTGCGCATCCTCCAGCACACTTTCCCCCAGCACCCGGTTACCGCTGCTATCCTCGGGGATCAGGGCGCCGAAAGACGTCCATGAGCCGATGTCGCTCCAGCCGAAATCGCCCGGCACTACCGCTACCCGATCGGCGTGCTCCATGACGGCATAATCCACCGAGATATCCGTCACTTGCGCGAATGCCGGCGTCAGTTCACGGAAATCCGTCTCGCTGCGCCCCTCGGTCCAGGCGGCGCGGGTATCCTCGCTGACCTGTGGCTGATGGCGCGCAAGGGCGGATAAAAACGCATCCGCGCGGAAGCAGAACATGCCGCTGTTCCAGGTATAATCCCCCTGGGCCAGAAAAGCCGCAGCGGTAGCCGCATCGGGTTTTTCGACAAAGCGGCGCACGGCAAAACCCAGCATCTCGCCGCTCCGGGTCAGGGCTTCCCCACCTTCGATGTAACCATAACCGGTCTCCGGCCAGACGGGGGGGACACCGAAGGTCACCAGATAGCCTTCTTCGGCCAGACGCTGCGCCCGGGCGACGGCGGTGGCAAAGGCGGCCTGATCCTGGACCAGATGATCGGCGGGGAGCACCAGCAGGGTGGCTTCCGGCCCGACCAGGGCTTCCGCCTGCAGGGCGGCGGCGGCGATGGCCGGCGCCGTGTTGCGGCCCACCGGCTCCAGCAGGAAAAATGCCTCCCGCTCCGCCGCTCCAGGCACCTGCGCATAGACGTCCCGGGTCTGGAAGTAATACTCCCGGTTGGTCACGGTGAGGAAACGGGTCACTCCCGGCAGGGCCAGCGCCCGCTGCAGGGTCTTTTGCAGCAGCGTCTCGCCATCGGGCAATTGCAGGAAGGGTTTGGGATGGCTCTGGCGCGACAGGGGCCAGAGCCGCGTGCCGGCGCCGCCGGAGAGGATGACGGGGATCAGCGGATTCATTCCACAACTTCTCCCGCCACGCGCCGCAGGTCGGCTTCGGCCATCATCCGCACCAGGGCATCGAAGCCGACTTCGCGCTTCCAGCCCAGCTTCTGCTGGGCCTTGCCGGGATCACCGATGAGGATGTCCACCTCGGCGGGGCGGTAGAAGGCCGGGTTGACGCGGACGATGACCTTGCCGCTCCGGCGATCGACGCCCTGGGTCTTTTCCGCCTCGCCCCGCCACTCCAGATCGAATCCCGCATGGGCGGCGGCCTTCTCGACAAAGGTGCGCACCGTCCAGGTCTCGCCGGTAGCGATGACATAATCATCGGGCTGCTCCTGCTGCAGCATCAGCCACATGGCGCGCACATAGTCGCCCGCATAACCCCAGTCGCGTTTGCTGTCGAGATTGCCCAGCTCCAGCACGTCCTGTACGCCCTGACGGATGCGCGCCAGCGCCAGGGTGATCTTGCGGGTGACGAACTCGGTGCCGCGCAGGGGGGATTCGTGGTTGAAGAGGATGCCGCTGGAGGCATGCAGGCCGAAGCTCTCGCGGTAGTTGACGGTGATCCAGTGGCCGTAGAGCTTGGCGACGCCATAGGGGCTGCGGGGATGAAAGGGCGTGCGTTCGGACTGGAGCGGTTCCTGAATCTGCCCGAACATCTCGCTGGTGGATGCCTGATAGAAACGCGCCTGGGGGTTGACGATGCGGATGGCCTCCAGCATCTTGACCACAGAGGTGCCGGTGACTTCTGCGGTCAGAATCGGTTGATCCCAGGAGGTGGCCACAAAGCTCTGGGCGCCCAGGTTATAGACTTCCGTCGCCTGGGACTTTTCCATGGCGCGGATCATGGAGGACAGATCGATGAGGTCGCCGTCCAGCAGGCGCACCTGATCGGCGATGCCCAGTTCGTGCAACCGGCCGGTGGTATCGGTGCCGCGGCGGGCGATGAGGCCATAGACCGTATAGTCTTTTTCCAGCAACCATTGCGCCAGATAGGCGCCGTCCTGGCCGGTGATGCCGGTGATGAGGGCGTGCTTCGTCATTGCGGTGATTTCTCCCAGTCGTTGAGTAAATCCTGAAGGCTCTCTTCCATGGGAATCGCCGGTTGCCAGCCGGTGTCCCGATGTAAAGCATCAAAGCTCGCAACCATGCGTCGCTGCTCAGCCGGACGCAGGCGGGCCGGGTCCCGCTCGATGGTGGCTTCGACACCGGCAAGGGTGAGCAATTGCCGGAGCAGGTCGCGGATACGGTATTCCCGTCCGGAGCAGACATTATAGATGCCGCCGTTCTGACCCTTTTCCAGCAAGAGGGTGTAGGCGCGTACCACGTCGCGCACATCCGTAAAATCACGGGTGACGTCGATATCGCCCACCTGCAGGACCGGTGCGCGGCGACCCATGCGGATCTCCATCACCTGCCGGGCGAAGTCGGCGATGGCGAAGCGCGGGCTCTGGCCGGGGCCGATATGGTTGAAGGGCCGCACCATGACGATCTCGAAGCCGGAAGTCTGGCTCCACTGGTAGCAGAGCGCCTCGGCGGCCACCTTGCTCACGGCATAGGGGTTGCGGGGACGCAGGGGATGATCCTCGCGCACCGGCAGATCGGCCTCCGAGACCTGTCCATAGGTATCGCCCGAGCCGACAAAGAGCATGCGCCCCATAAATCCGGAGGACTGCAGCGCCTCCAGCAGATTCAGGGTGCCCGTGAAATTGATATCAAAAGTCTCATGGGGGTTCTCGAAGGCGGCGGGCACGAAGCTCTGGGCCGCCAGATGCAGGACGGCTTCCGGCTGAATGGCGGCCACCGCGGCAGTCAGGGCTGCGCGGTCGCGCAGATCCAGTCCATCGGGCAACGGCACGCCGGGCAGGGCCGCCTGCACATACTGGCCGACGAAGCCGTTGGCGCCGGTAAGCAAGAGTTTCATGCGTCCATCATTCCTTATGCATTCGGAGGTCGCCCGGCTGATCAGCATGATACCTGACGTTTGCGGGGCAGCGCGTGATACAGCAGGTCACCTGAATAATGCCCGAATTGCCGGGAAAGATCGACTGCTTGCACCCTGTTGCGAGACCGCATCCTCTTTGCCGGCGGATTCTCAGGGAGCCAACGTCCTCTAATCCCGATGGCGACCATAGGTGTAGTGGGCGGCGCAGGCACCCTCCGAGGAGACCATGCAGGAACCCACAGGGTTTTCGGGCGTGCAGGCGGTGCCGAAGAGTCGGCAGTCTCGGGGCTCCTTGGTGCCGCGCAGAATGGCGCCACACTCGCAGCCCTTATGGTCGGCCACCGCCCGGTAAGGGATGGAAAAACGGCGCTCGGTGTCGAAGTCGCCGTAGGCGGCGTTGATGCGCAGTGCGCTGCGGGGGATGCTGCCGAGGCCACGCCACTCGAAGGCGGGCCGCGGTTCCAGGATCTCGGCTATCAGCGACTGGGCCTTGGGGTTGCCGTCGCGACGCACGGCGCGGGTGAATTCGTTCTCCACTTCCGCCTGTCCGGCATTGATCTGGCGGATCAGCATGAGGATGGACTGCATCACATCCAGAGGCTCGAAGCCCGCGATCACCACCGGCCGATGATACTCCTCCGCGACAAACTCATAGGGTCGGCTGCCGATCACGGTGCTGACATGGGACGGCCCGATGATGCCGTCCAGCCGCGTGCCCTCTGGCGCGGTCGAATCCAGGATGCCGCGGATGGCGGCAGGGGTCAGCACGTGGTTGCAGAATGCCGTGAAGTTTTTGACCTCCGTGGCTTTGGCCTGGCGGAGGACCGCGGCGGTGGGCGGGGTGGTCGTCTCGAACCCGATGGCGAAGAAGACCACCTCCCGATCCGGATTTTCCCGCGCGATGCGCAGGGCATCCAGGCTGGAATAGACCATGCGGACATCGGCTCCGGCGGCGCGAGCCTGGAGCAGGCTCCGGCGTTCCGATGCCGGGACGCGCAGCACATCGCCGTAGGTGCAGAGGATGACGCCATGATCCAGCGCCAGGGCGATGGCGCTGTCGATGCGGCCGATGGGCAGGACGCAGACCGGGCACCCGGGTCCGTGGATCAGGTGGACATTGGCCGGCAGGAGGTCTGGGAT
Source organism: Acidithiobacillus ferrooxidans ATCC 23270 (assembly GCF_000021485.1). NCBI lineage: Bacteria > Pseudomonadati > Pseudomonadota > Acidithiobacillia > Acidithiobacillales > Acidithiobacillaceae > Acidithiobacillus > Acidithiobacillus ferrooxidans. The sequence continues at coordinate 2,964,714 of NC_011761.1, read as the reverse complement.
GCCATGGCGGGCTATGGCATGGGTGTGGCCCCCGCAAAACTCCATCAGATGATAGTCCCGGTGGGAAGATACCTCGGCGGCGATGGCGCGCGCCAGACCGCGGCCCAAGGTGGCGTCACGGAACTCGTCGACATATTTCACCGCTCGGTTCCTTCCCTGCCGTCCAGCCGGGCGGCCAGTTCCGCGAAAAGGGCCAGGGTCCGTTCGGCCTCTTCCGGGTCCAGCCGGGTCAAAGCATAGCCCACGTGGAGGATGACGTAATCGCCCTCCCGGACGCCGTCCACCAGGGCCAGGGAGATCTCCTTGCGCAGGCCGCCTATCCCGACCACCGCCATCTCGTTGTCCAGCAATCGTTCAACCCGCACGGGGACCGCCAGGCACATGATCTTGCTCCTTATTACCGTATGGCGGCCGATGCCAGCCCGGCGCCCCTTTCGATCCAGTCCAGCCATGCGGTCATGCCGTCGCCGCGGATGGCGGAAACCTGCAGGACCGAGAGTTTGGGGTTGATCCGTCGGGCATAGTCGATGCAGACGTCCACATCGAATTCCAGATAGGGGAGCAGGTCGACCTTGTTGAGGAGCATGAGGTCGGCGGCATGGAACATATCCGGATATTTGAGGGGCTTGTCCTCCCCTTCGGTTACCGACAGCACCACCACCTTGTGGCCTTCCCCCAGATCAAACGCCGCCGGGCAGACCAGGTTCCCGACGTTTTCGATGAAAAGCGCCCCGCCGACGGCGGGCTGTAACTGTTCCAGTGCATGTCCCACCATGTGGGCGTCCAGGTGGCAACCCTTGCCGGTGTTGATCTGCAATGCGGTCACTCCGGTGGCACGGATGCGCTCGGCATCCCGCGCTGTCTGCTGATCCCCTTCGATCACCGCCACCGGCAGCCGGTGCTGCAGGGCCTCGACGGTGCGCACCAGCAGCGTGGTCTTGCCCGATCCGGGGCTGGAGACCAGGTTCAGCGCAAAGATACCCCGCTCGGCCAGATGGCGGCGGTTGGCGTCAGCGTGGCGCTGATTCTTGGCCAGAATGTCCTGCTCGATCCGCACCATGCGCCGTCCGTCCATGCCAGGGGCATGAACGTGGGCCGGCTGGGATTCGTCTCCATGCCTATGCCGCCTGTTACCCTCGTCATGATCGTGCCCCTCGATCTTCACCTCGCTACCGCCGCAACCACATGTGGTACACATCATTCCACCTCCAATTGCTGGATACGCAACTCCTCTCCCGCGATGACCTGAAGCTGACGACTGCCGCATTGGGGGCAGGCATCGAAATATTGCCCGACGGAGACCTTTTCGCCGCAGGGAAGACACCACGCCTGGGCAGGCACCGTCACGATCTCGAGATGGGATCCTTCGGCCAGGGTGCCCTGCGTGACCACATCGAAATGGAAGCGCAATGCCTCCGGTTCCACGCTGGCCAGGGCGCCGATCTCCAGGCAAACCCTATGTACCTGGATAAAGCCCTGGGTCCGGGATTGTTCCTCCAGGATCTGGAGAATACCTTCGCACAAGGAGAGTTCATGCATACCGGCACGGGCCTTCGGGGGCGGGAGGCCTCACCGGAGACATCAGAGGTTTCCGTTCCGTCTGTTCTTCAGCATACCTTGACCTGCAACAGTTCCTCCCCTGTCGGGTCCACCAGATGGACGGCGCAGGCGATGCAGGGATCGAAGCTGTGGATGGTACGGAGGATCTCCAGGGGCTGGGCGGGGTCAGGGAGTTCGGTGCCTTTGAGCGCCGCCTCGTAGGGGCCGTCCTGCCCGGCGGCATCCCGCGGGCCGGCATTCCAGGTGCTGGGTACCACCGCCTGGTAGTTGTCGATGAGACCGTCCTTGATGACCACCCAATGGGCCAGGGCACCACGGGGTGCCTCCATGAAACCCACCCCGCGCGCCTCGGCGGGCCAGGTGGAGGGTTCCCAGAGGGCCGGGTTGAAGGTTTCGAGTTCACCGGCGCGGATATTGGCCATGAGCTGGTCGTACCAGCCCTGCATGGCGTCGGCGATGATCTTGCTCTCCAGGGTGCGGGCGGCGGTCCGCCCCATGGTGGAGAAGAGTGCCTCGACGGGCAGGCCCAGTTTGCGCAGGCTGCTGTCCACCAGGGTACGGGCCTCCTGGTTGCCGCTGGCATAGAGGACCAGCATCCGGGCCAGGGGACCCACCTCCATCACCTTGCCCTTCCAGCGCGGCGACTTGATCCAGGAATAGCTGGCCTCGCTGTCCAGATGCGCGTAGGGCGGTTTTGGTCCCGTATAGTCCAGGTGGGTTTGTCCCGCAAAGGGATGGAGTCCCTGGTCCTTGCCCACGGTATAGGAATACCAGGAATGGGCCACGAACTCCTGGATCTGGTCCGGGGCACTCAGTTCCAGAGGATGGACGGTGGAGAGATCCCGGTTGAGGATGATGCCGCGGGGGATCATGAGGCCGTCCAGGTCGTTGATGCCCATGGAGGGAAACTCGCCGTAGGTCAGGAAGTTGCCCACCCCTTCCCCCTTGCGGAACCAGTCCTTGTAAAAGCCGGCGATGGCGAGGGTGTCGGGCAGGTAGACCTGATCCACGAAGCTGCGGATCTCGCGGATGACGTTTTGCACGATCTCCAGGCCCGTCATGTTGACGGCGGTGGCCCCGACCCCCGCCGCCGCGCCGTCGTGCAATGCCGCCGGCGACACGCTGATGGCCGTGGGGGCGCCACCCACCACGAAGTTGGGATGGGGATTCTTGCCGCCGAAGACGGCATGGAGCTTGGCCACCTCCCGCTGCCAGGCCAGGGCGTCCAGGTAATGGGCCAGCGCCATGAGGTTGGCCTCGGGCGGGAGCTTGTAGGCGGGGTTGCCCCAGTAGCCGTTGGCGAAGATGCCGAGCTGTCCGGAGGCCGCGAAACGGGTGAACTTGTCCTTCACCTCGGCGAAGTAGCCCGGCGAGGAGCGCGGGTAATCGCTCAGGGATTGGGCCAGCGCGGCCGTTTTGGCGGGATCCGCCTGGAGGGCGGAGAGTACATCCACCCAGTCCAGGGCGTGCAGTTGATAGAAATGCATCACATGATCGTGGACGAACTGGGCGGCGATCATGAGGTTGCGGATCAACTGGGCGTTTTGCGGGATGGGGTAATGGAGCGCGTCCTCCACCGCCCGCACCGAGGCGATGCCGTGCACCAGGGTGCAGACCCCGCAGATGCGCTGGGCGAAGGCCCAGGCGTCGCGCGGATCGCGGCCCTGGAGGATGATTTCCAGGCCGCGCACCATGGTCCCGGAGCTGGAAGCGCCGGTGATGAGGCCATCCTTGACCTCGGCCTCGATGCGCAGGTGTCCCTCGATGCGGGTGACGGGATCGACGACGACGGTTTGCTTGGCCATGAATCACTCCTGCTCCGTAACGAGATGGTCGGCCACCAGTTCCAGCAGACTCTGGGCCGTCTTGTCCCAATGGAAATGGGCCTGGCCGTCGTCGAAGGTCTGGCGGCAGTTGGAACAGGTCGATACCAGCATCTCCGCCCCCGTATCCTCCACCTGCTGCATTTTGATCTGGTAGGTCTTGTAGCGCAGGGGGTCGGCCCGGTGGATGGTCACCACCCCGCCGCCGCCCCCGCAGCACCAGTTGTAGGCGCCGTGCGCGTCCATCTCCCGCAACTCCATCCCCAAGGCGCGCAGCACCTCCCGCGGCGCCTCGCTGACGCCGCCGCGGCGCACGATCTGGCAGGGATCGTGGAAGGTCGCCGAATTCTGCACCGGTTGCAACTGCAGCTTGCCCTGGCGGATCCCTTCGGCCAGGTACTCGGCGACCTGCACCACCCGGAAGGGCAGAGGCTTGCCGTAGAGGTTGGCGCCCTGCCAGCGCAGGGCCTGATAGGCATGGCCGCATTCCGGCAGAATGAGGGTCTTGGCGCCCACCGCGATGGCGGCTTCGATGAGCTTGAGGCTCGCTTCCCGCTGACCCTGCTGGTCGCCGGCGAACATGCTGAAATTGGTGGCCTCGTAACCATCGCTGCGAAAGGTCCAGGAGGCGCCCATCCGCTTCATGATCCTGGCCAGGGCGACGATGGACTGGGGATATTTCATGACCTCGATGGAGGAGATGGTCATCAGGACGTCGGCCCGTTCCCGATCCAGGGGGATCTCGACGCCGTGCTCGTCCTCCAGCCAGGCGATGCGGTCCTTGAGGACCGCCGGGGTAGCTCCGAGGGGGCTGCCTTCCCGATTGGCACGCTCCACCGTCGCCCAGAGTTCATGGGGCACCAGCCCGGCGGCGGCCATGCCATGCCGGGCCAGACCCACGAGGCTGGCGATATCGATGCCCATGGGGCAGACCATGGTGCAGCGCCCGCATTGGGTGCAACTGTCGTAAATCAGATCCTGCCAGTCTTCCAGTTCCTGCACGGTGACGCGGCGCTTGAGGTTGAAGAGGCGAAAAAAGGGCGCAAAAGGCCCAGTTTCCCGTTTGTAGGCCTGTTTGAAGGGCTCCAGCTTCCAGATGGGAGTGTACCTGGGGTCGCCGGTCTGCACATAGTACTGACAAACCTCGGCGCACTGGCCGCAATGTACGCAGGACTCCATGTAGAGGGCAGCGGTGGCGCCGAAGTCCTTGACGAAGCCGCGCATGGCCCGGTCGAGCCGCTCGGCGTCGGCCATCTCGCCCTGCTTGTCGTAACGTGGTTCGGGTTTCTGGATGCTCAGACGAGGCTGGTTCAACTCCAGGGGGAACTGTGTATCCGTGTCGGTCATGTCCGTGCCCCCCGGCGGCTGTAGATCGTTCCGGTGACGCCGCGGGAGAAGGCAAAGAGCACCGTATGGGCGAGCTTGCTGAAGGGCAACCACGCCAGCAGGAGTTCCGCGCTCAGCATGTGCAGGGCCAGCAGGTCTTCGTAACGACCACCCAGATGGTAATAGGCCATGAGTCCCGTGAGCAGCGGCGTAAAGACCAGCAGCCAACTGAAATAGTCATCGAAATTGGAGATCCGGCGCAGCACCGGGTGGGTGGCGCGATGGGCGAGGAGGGCGAGGAGGCTGACCAGGGCGACACCTGCGGCGAAGGTAATCACCCCCGTCGGCAAACCCGGCCAGGACAGACCCGTGATGTCGCGGATGAGAAGGATGTGGGGCAGCAGCCCCAGGATCACCACCGCCAAGCCGACGTGGAAGACATAGCTCACCATCTCCCAGTGCAGGATGCGGGGCCGGAACTCCCGGCGCGGCCACATGCGGGTGAAAATGGTCCTGACGCCCCCCAGCCAGGCATGGCGCACCCGGGGTTCCGAAAGATCGCGGGTCCGGCGCAGGGCCAGTACCCCGACGAGCCGCCAGAACATGCCGAAGACCAGGATGATCAGCGCCGCCTCCAGGGCGGGGCCGCGAGCGAAATCCAGCAGGTCTGTCTCAGTGCTCATGGGAATCCTCCCTTGGGGGCGGGCTGCTTGCCTCTTTGGCGCTTTTCGCGACCGCGTGCTGACGGGAGCGGGCGAGCGCCGCCGCTCCCACCCCGACCACCGCTCCCCCTAGCGCCGCACCGCCCAAAACCTCTCCGCGCGGCCAGTGGCCGGTGGCTGCGGGCAGAGGCCGGTAAAATCCGCCCTTGTCCCAAAAGTCCGGCTCGGAGCAGCCCAGGCAGCCGTGGCCGGACTGGATGGGAAAGCTGGTCCCCTGGTTCCATTTCAGGGTGGCGCAGGCGTTGTAGGTCACCGGCCCTTTGCAGCCCAGCTCATAGAGGCACCAGCCGTTGCGCGCCCCCTCGTCGTCGAAGGTGTGGGCGAAACGACCTTCATCATAGAAAGGCCGACGGTAACAGCGGTCGTGGATGCTGTTGCCGTAAAACGTCAACGGCCGCCCCTGGCGGTCCAGGGCGGGCATCCCGAAGCTCAGGTAATAGACGACGACCCCGGTCATGACCTCGGGAATGGGCGGACAGCCAGAGACGTTGATGATGGGGCGGTCGCGGATGACCTCGGAAACCGGCACCGCGCCGGTTGGATTGGGCGCCGCGTAGGGCACGCCGCCGAAGGCGGCGCAAGTCCCCACGGCGATGATGGCCGCCGCCCCCTGGGCGGCATGGCGCAGGTCGTCGACGGCGCTTTGGCCCGCGGCCACGCAGTAGGCGCCGCCCGCTCCCATGGGCACGGCCCCGTCCACGATGAGGATGTACTTGCCCCAGGCCTTGCGCATGGCCTCCTTCCGGGCCGCCTCGGCGGCCTCCCCGGCGGCGGCCTGAAGGGTGTCGTTGAAGGCCAGGGAGATGTTGTTGAACATGAGGTGCTCGATGGTGGGCGAGAAGGAGCGGGTCATGGATTCCAGACAGCCGGTGCATTCCTGATAGGAGAGGTAGATCACCGTGGGGCGGAGAGTGCCCGCCAGCTTTTCCGCCATGGCCGCGGCGGCGGCAGGGGGCAGGGTCAGCAGGGAGGCGGTGGCGGCGCAGAACTTCAGGAAGGCGCGGCGGCTCAGGCCGTTTTGCCGGAATGCGTCGAGGATGGTCTCGTCCATCAGTGTCCTCCTGATTCGGGAACGGCGATGCGTTGCCGCAACCGTCGCAGCCCAATGGCGATGTCTGTGGTATCGGCCGGAACGATCTCCGGCACGTGGCATACCTCCAGCGACTCCGTCAGCAGGATCCCGTCCTCGCTGGAATGGCGCACCCACCACACACCCGGCACCCCGGTTTCCTCGATGCGGGAGTTTCCCAAGGCTTCCAGTTCCATGCGGATCTCTCCCGTCCCCAAGGTCTCTCTGAGCAGATCCCGGTCGGCGGGGGAAAGGGGCAAGGAGCCAAGGTCGATGCAGTGCCGCCGCCCCGAGAGGAGCAAGACGTCCAGGGCCGCGGCGATCTCCTGCAGCAAGGCCGGCGCGTTGGCGGCGGGGCTGGGGGCAGGATGGATGGGAATGATATCAAGCATCTTCACGTCGCCATTCCTCCAGGAGCGCTCGCGCGCGATACCCTGCTTCGGGCAGGGACCGGGCCAGCGGCGGACTCAGGGCGTCGCCCCAGGCGATGGTCTGGGGCTGAATGCCGAGCAAGGCCCGTCGGGCCGGAAGACAACCCAGCAGACGCGCCATGTCCAGCAATTCGGCCAGACCCGCTTCGTGAACGCTGCCGGCCCTGGGACGGGTCAGGAGCCGGTCCATCGCTTCTCCCTGGAAGAGGGTTACTTGCCCCGCCTCTCGTCCCGATTCCACGGCATCCGCCACCAGCAAAGCATCCACTCCCTCCAGTTCAACCAGCAGCGACGCGCCGATCGTGCCCCCATCCAGGATCGTGACGCCGGTCATGGGTGCCTGTCCGGCGAGCCAGCGGACGATGTGCACACCCACCCCATCGTCTCCTTGCAGGACATTGCCCAGCCCCAGAACCAGTATGCTTCCCATCGTTTCCCCGTAGTGGGCGGAGCAAAATCGTTCAAACGTGCTTGTCCGTATCCAGCGCGAAATGCCCAGAAAACTCCGCATGGTCAAGGATGTGACCGAGCGGATGGAATTCACGGGCGCGGGGGTCCGCGGCGGGGGGTGGTCCGAGTTGGTCGCTGTCCTGACCTCCCTTGCGCAGCCTTCCCTTCACCGATTCCCAGTTGGCGCCTTCGGCGAGCCCGAGGGTGGGCAGGTCGGTCGCTATCAGGATAAAGTCGTAGTGTTGAAGCTGATGGTCGGCACCTGCCTCCGGCGGGCGGTAGGCCATGGTCCCGAAGTCATTGCGCCCCAGCCTGGCGCCATCGGGCAACGGGCCATCTTCGTGGATGCCTTCCGCAGCGGGCGGCAGGTCGTAGATCAGCCACTGGACCTTGCGCCCCGGTTCCGCCTCACGATGTTCCATGAGCAGGATCAGGCTCTTGGTGTCGGTTGGCAGATGCTGCCAGAAGATGGGCGGGGTGCGCCCGTCGCCGGTTTGGGTGAAACGTCTGGCGATCCAGTCGTCGGGATCGATGCCGGTGCTAAATACCTTCATCTCTGCCATGGTGGCCTCCTCACAGGTGTGCGGGCGATTGGCCGGGTGCTGCGATGGTCTCTGATACGGCCAAGCCCACAGAAATATCCCATTACCGCCTAAGAATAGCAGATAGTCGGTGGTGGCGACGGATCCGTTGACTGGCGATCCTTATAAGGGAGACTTCCTGGAGGGCGGGTTTTCTTCCAGCGACAACTGATCGGCGAGGGTCTCGCGGCGGCGAATGAGGCGGTGCTGGTGGCCGCTGATGAGCACTTCAGGAGGACGGGGGCGGCTGTTGTAGTTGCTGCTCATGGCGAAACCGTAGGCCCCGGCGCTCATGACGGCGAGCAGGTCACCGGCTTTGGCCGCTAGCGGACGATCTCTGGCGAGGAAGTCGCCACTTTCACAGACCGGGCCGACGACATCCATGGCTGGTCCTGTTCCGACACTTTGGTGCAGGGGCAGGATGTCGTGCCAGGCACCGTACAGCGCGGGACGCAACAGGTCATTCATGGCCGCATCCACCACGCAGAACTGCTTGCCGCCGTTGTCCTTGAGGTATTCCACCTTGGTCAGCAGCACGCCGGCGTTGCCCGCCAGCGCCCGGCCCAGTTCCACTACCCGCCGTACCGCTACGCCTTGCAAAGCCTGATCCAGCGTCCAGGCGTAGTCGGCGGGGCTGGGCGGGATTTCGTCGTGGTAGCGAATGCCCACACCGCCGCCCAGATCCAGATGCTGGAGGGCAATCCCATGGGCCGCCAGCTCGTCATACAGCGCGCGCACCCGCCCTGCGGCCTCGCCCAGGGGCGTCAGGTCCAGCAACTGGGAGCCGATATGGCAGGCAATACCCTTCAGCTCCAGCGCCGGGTGCTGCGCGGCTTGCAGGTAGAGGTGGCGGGCCTGATCCATGGGGATGCCGAACTTGCTCTCTTTCAGCCCCGTGGCGATGTAGCGATGGGTGCCGGGGTCCACGTCGGGGTTGACCCGCAGGGCGACGGGCGCACGTTTGCCCATGTCGGCAGCAATGTCCGCAATGCGCCAGAGTTCGGCGGCGGACTCGACATTGAGGCAGAAGATACCGGCACCGAGGGCGGCGCGGATTTCGACGCTGGATTTGCCGACACCGGAAAAAACGATGGTGCCGGCATCGCCGCCCGCCCGCAGCACCCGCTCCAGCTCACCGCCGGAGACGATATCGAAGCCCGCGCCCATCTCCGCAAAAATCCGCAGGATACCGAGATTGCTGTTGGCCTTGACCGCATAACAGACCCGGGTGTTGTCACCGAGGGCGGCGCTGAAGGAGTGATAGCGTTCACGCAGCGCCGCTTCGGAATAGACGTAGCAGGGCGTGCCGTAATGCGCCGCTATTTCCTGCAAGGGGAGGTCTTCGCCGTACAGGGCGTGGTCGCGGTAGTGGAAGGTATTCATGGGGCGGCAGGGCTCTGAACAGGCGCCGTGGGCCCGGCGGATGCGGGGTTCTGGCCGGGGGCCGCCGGTGCGGCGGGGGTAACGCTGTGGGCGGGCGGCAGGGTCAGGGCCGTTTTACGGCCGCAACCGCCCAGGGCGAGGCCTAGCAGCAGGAGGAGAAAGAGGGCGCGAATGCGATTCACAGGGCCTCCCGCTGCAGGCGCTCTCGGGCGCGCTGGATGGCGGCCTGCACCTGCCGGGGTGCCGTACCGCCCAAGTGATCCCGCGCCGCCAGGGAGCCTTCCAGCACCAGCACCGCATAGACCTCCCCGTCGATGAGCGGTGACAGCGCCTGCAAATCCGCCAGCGGCAGGGCCTCCAGGCCGATGTGGCGTTCCTGGGCCAGGCGCACGGCACGGCCCACCACGGCGTGGGCATCACGGAAAGGCAGTCCCTTGCGCACCAGATAATCGGCCAGATCGGTGGCGGTGGCAAAGCCGCGTTCCGCCTGCGCGCGCATGACGTCGGGACGGGTCTGCAGGCCCGGCAGCATCCGGCCCATGATCTCCACGCTGGCGCGCATCTGGTCAAGGGCGTCGAAAAGGGTTTCCTTGTCTTCCTGATTGTCGCGGTTGTAGGCGAGGGGCTGGCCCTTCATGAGAACGAGGATAGCGACAAGATCGCCGATCACCCGCCCACTCTTGCCACGAATGATTTCCGCGACATCCGGGTTTTTCTTTTGTGGCATGATGCTGGAGCCGGTACAGAAGCCGTCGGGCAGGTCGATGAAGCCGAAGGGGGCCGACATCCACAGGATCAACTCTTCCGACAGCCGCGAGAGGTGGACGGCGAGGATGGCCAGATCCGATAACACTTCCATCACAAAGTCGCGGTCGGAGACGGCATCGAGGCTGTTTTCGGCGACGGCCTCAAAGCCGAGCTGACGCGCCACGTCCCAGCGGTCGATGGGAAAGGTCGTCCCCGCCAGCGCCGCCGCGCCCAGGGGCAGCACGTTCACCCGCCGTCGTGCATCGAGCAGACGCTGGGTATCGCGGTGGAACATCTCCACGTAGGCCATACAATGGTGACCAAAGCTGATCGGTTGGGCCACCTGCATGTGGGTCAGACCCGGGAGGATGGTCTCCACCTCCCGCTCGGCGAGGTCGATGAAGACGTTTTGCAGGTGCTGCAGCCCCCGGACGAGGTCATCCAGGCCGCCGCGGGTATAAAGGCGCAGGTCGGTGGCCACCTGATCGTTGCGGGAACGGCCGGTGTGGAGCTTCTTGCCGACGTCGCCGATGATTTCGGTGAGGCGCGACTCGACGTGCATGTGGATGTCTTCCAGGGCATCCACAAAAGGCAGCCGGTCTTCGACGATCTCCTGCCGCACCTGCGCCAGCCCGGTGACGATGGCCTCCACCTCCGCTTCCGTCAGCACGCCCACCCGGCCCAGCATGCGGGCATGAGCCATGGAACCACGGATGTCCTCCGCGTACAGACGACGGTCCACCTGGATGGATGCCGTAAAGGCCTCGACCAGACGGTCGGTGCCCGCCGCGAAGCGCCCACCCCACATTTTTTCACTCATGCCCACACCTCCTGTCCTGCCCGCGACTATAGCGAAAAGGGGGTGTCGTTCGCCAGTATTCCCGGTCGGGGCGGCGGCCCTTTGGCATTCCTCCCCCGCTCTTGCTAAAGTCTTCATGGAGCCGACACGTGGGAGTGCAATGCATGGACGAAGCGGAAAAGACGCATGGCTGGCGCTGGCTGGTCGTGCTGTTGTTGGTGCTGATCCTCGCGGTGGTGCTGTTCTTCTGGTGGCAGAATCAGCAGACCGGAGCGCCTGTGCAGACGACGGGGGCGACGCAGACCGTAGGACCCGCCATATCGACGCAATCCGTGGCCAATTTTCCGGTGGGCGGAGCGGTTTCGCAGGAGGGCACACTGGAAGGCCCACTCAGCGGCAGGTGCGGCAATATCGCATGGCACGATCTCAGCCCTTCCGAGGTGGCGCACCTCCGAAAACTTTGCCCGCCGGCGGCGCCCAAACAGCCCTGATGCGCCCGGCCTCAGGGCGCCGGAGGCAGGACTATGCGCGCCTCCAGGCCACCGCCGGGCGCGTTGACCAGAACGAAGCGCCCATGGTGATAGGCCACGATCCGCTCGACGATGGCCAGTCCAAGCCCCACCCCACCGCCCTTACCGGCTTGCGCAAAAGGGGCGCGCACCGCTTCCAGCTCCGCCTCCGCAATGCCCGGCCCGTGATCGCGGACGCGGATCAGCACGCCGTCTGCGGCGGGTTCGGCGCTGACCTCTATGGGAGCGCCACCATGAGACTGTGCATTGTCGACGAGGTTCTGCAGGGCACGGGCCAGGCCCACTTCCTGTATGGGTATTTTCGGCAGCGCGATTGCAGGGGGGTGCCACACCACGCCAGCCGGTTGGCGTAGAATGAACGCCTTCAGCCAGAGACCCAGGTCGGTCGCCACCAGCGCTTCCTGTTCGCCGCTACGCGCGTAATCGAGAAACTGGTGGATGACCTTGTCCATCTCCTGAATGTTCGCGATGATTTCGCTGCGGGCCTCCTCCTCGGCCGGCAGGAATTCGGCGCTCAGGCGCATCCGGGTGAGCGGTGTGCGCAGATCATGCGAGACCCCCACCAGCACCATCTCCCGCTCTTTCCAGAGACGATGCAAATCGCGCAGGGTCTGGTTGAAGCGTTCGGCCAGGCGCCGCAGATCGGCCGGACCCGCCTCGGGCAGATCCGCCGGGGTATCGCCGCCGCGCAAACGTGCCACCCCTTGCATGAGCCGGGTGAGGGGCCGGGTGACCTGGCGTACCGCCAGATACGCCCCCAGCCAGGAGAGCAGCAAAATCGCCGCCAGCTTGAACCAGGGCAACGGCAGCCCCGGTGGATGGAGCATGGGCATGGCCAGCGCCAGGGTTGCATCGGGCCGGGTTTGCAACCAGAGCATCCGGCGTTGGCCGTCCACGCGTAGTTGTGCCTGCGGCCAGCCCATGTGGTGCAGCAGTTGCAGGGCGTTGGCCAGTACCGGCAGACGGGGATTGTGGCCGCGCACCGCACCGGCAGGAACGATGCGGAGGCCTTGGTGCAGCAGCACGGACTCCGTCTCCTGACGCTGGGCTGGGGTGAGGGTTTCACTCAGGGTCAGAATTTGCGCCCAGTTCTGCGCCAGACGCTCGGCCTGCGGGTTGGCCTGATAGATGTTGAAAAACCAGTACACCGCAAGCTGACTCAGTAGCAGTAGCCCGGCGATGATGAGAAACATCCGGGTAAACAGCGTATCCGGCCAGAGGTGCGATTTATTCATCCGGGTTAAGTGCCTTCTTCCCTGGGTGTGGCATCTCCGCCATCGGGCACCAGCACATACCCCCGCCCCCAGACGGTCTGAATATAGTGTGGTTCGCCGGGATCGTCTTCAACAAGGCGCCGCAAGCGCGAGATAAACACATCAATACCCCGTGAACTGGGTGTGGCGTCCTCATTGCCATGGGTCATGGCCAGCAGGCGGTCCCGCGAGAGCGGCTGCCAGGGATGACTGGCCAGCGCGTGCAGAATGGAAAACTCGCTGTCGGTAAGGGAGATTTTCTCGTCATTCCGCCAGAGACTGCGACTATCGAGAGCGAGGCGGAAGGGGCCGAAAATGATGGCGCCCGGGGTTGGGTCGCTGCTGCGCAGATCCTGACTGCGGCGCAGCACGGCGCGGATACGTGCAACCAGTTCCTGGGGCTCAAAGGGCTTGGAGAGATAGTCATCGGCGCCCACATCGAGGCCCTGTACCCGGTCGGCCAAGTCCCCCCGGGCAGTCAGCATGATGATGGGCAAATGTGGTTCCTGCACCCGCAGACGCTGACAGATGCTGAAGCCGTCTTCGCCGGGCATAAGGACATCCAGCAGGAGCAGGTCATAGTATTCCCGCTCCAACTGGCGATCCATCTGCACACCGGAGGCGGCGGCGTGGACGATGAAACCCTGCCCTTCCAGGTAGCGCACCAGCATGGTGCGCAGTCGGGGGTCGTCGTCGACCAGCAGGATTTTACCGCCTTCCGTCATTTACTTGCCCCAGGGTCCCCGCCTGCTCCCGATTTCCTTATAGAGCGCGGTGGCTTTCTGCCACTGCACAGGCGTCAGTATCTTATGGAGATAATTCACCTGCTGAATGCCGTGTTCGAGCATCGTGGCATGATCCTTGAGGACCGCTTCCCGCAAGGGGACGATGGCACTGCCCGATTCACCGTTCAGAAGCGCATCACGCAGCGCGGCGTTGTGAACCTGCATATTCTGACGCCAGGTGGGCATTTCCTTTAGCTGCTGGGCACGCCAGTTTTTCAGATCCGTTTCCTGCGCGGGGGTCAGCTTGAGGTCCACCGCATGCCGCCAGACGATGGGCATCAGCATGGGCACGGGTGCGTTCCGCATCCAACCACCCTTGCGCATGGGCCCATGCCGCCATCCCCCCGGACAAGGATGGCCTTGCATCATGCCCGGTCCCATGGGGCCACCATTCATGACCGGCGGAGTCTCTGCAACTGCCGCAAAGGCAGGCACTGCCGCCAGCGCCATCGTTCCGACCATCAATCCCGATACTACATGCTTGAATGTTAACATTACTCTGCTCCTCATCACTCAGGGGGAAAGGTGCACCCTTTCCGTGCCAGACAAGTTAGCGCGCCGCCGCGGCGGATGCCAGCGGCAAAGTGTCAAGAATTGTGAATGGTGGATGATTGCTTGTCGCTATGGACGCGCATGGCGGTCCACTCCTGAGGAATAGCAACCCTATATGGGATTGCGCGGTACTCCCAATGCAAAATGAACAGAGCCACCTGTCGAGTAACAAAAAGGTTTCACCATGGATCATTATGTCAAAAAAATTATAAACGACTTTCCTAAGCAAAAAGTCTGATCCTGACGTCTCGCAGGTTCTCCGCCCCCCGGTATGCTCTTTATCTCCAGTGGCAGGTATGCAGCTGAAGCGGACGTTCAAATTTGGGTGGATTGGTGTAGAACGAAAAAAGTAGGATGGTTGTAGCCGAGGAGATCCAGAAATGTTATAGAGTAACGTCGGGTGTTATGCTGCTAACCAGCTGCAGTTGTATTCACGTTAGCCATCAAGGAGCACTTATGACTACACAACTTCTTCGCCAAGTCGACAAAGCAGATCCCAGCACCCTAGAAGATCTTCTTCTTATCATGGCCAAGAACATGGAGCATTCGCTAATTGAAGCTGGCGCAACTCCAGGCAAGGACTACTCAATCCACGACCTATACACATGGTCAACACCATTCGCGCTTGAGGTTTTCAAGAAAAGTGACGCAATTACGTACGCCGTAGAATTCTGACCTGCGGTGCCTAACGATTAAGGTTAGATCGTGATCGCGAAGCGAGCCACGATCTGAGCCGGTTGTTGGACGAGCCCGGTTTTTGAACGATTCCCCCTAGAAATATCTTTTCATCTCTCTTGGCGAATTCGGGCTATCGGCGCCCAAGCCCAGGACCGGGCGGGAGCGGACGTTCGGGGACTTGGCCAGCAAGCTCTCAAAATTCGTCATCATGGCGGGAAAACGTAACCGATTTTTGAGCATGATTTTCGAGAATTGCAACACATTGATTAACTATGAGGAGGTAACCATCACCAGCCGAAGACTCTCAAAAACGGTCGGTTGTGAGAACGGATTATCATGGTCCCTTCAGAATTCGGAAAAAATTGTACGCTAGTCGTCCGTAGTGCCGACCGATCCGGCTTTAGCCGGTGGAGTGTTCACTAGCTAACATGCCTCTTTTAAGCCACTGTTCGGCCTTCCCCATGTTTTGAGTAACTCCTTGACCGTGTGAATAAAGATCAAATAAACCTAAATACGCATATGAATCACCTTGTCTGGCTGATTTTCTGTACCAGTAGTATGTTTCATCATAATCCCTTCTAAGGAAATAGTATTGACCTAGCCACATTTCAGCATATTTATTTCGATCGTGAGCATATACCTTAAGTTTATGAAGGCTAATATTATTACCATGCAGGGCTGATCTTAATAAATTTTTGGCTTGAATGTTTGTAATGATATGAGAGGTGTTACGCGCATTTGTGTTAGCATTAATATAGTTATTACCAGAAGATCTAGAACCTCCGCACCCTGCAAGAGCTAGAGCGGTTATAACGATCACTAAATAACGAAAAGCTACCATACAGCTGAATAACTTTCTTTAAATTTATTTACAATTTCAAACGATTCATCTTTTATTTGTTCATCACTACAAGTTAATGAGGCTGTCCAGTTTTTACCTTTGTTGTCGATGCAGGTTATTTTGCTAATTTTAGATATAGAGCATTTATATTTGCTCAACTGTTGATTGATATGTTCAGTTAGTTGTGCTTCTGTTATATATTTCACTATATCATTCTCCGATTGTTTTGGCGAAATCCATTTGTCAAAAAGATCGTCTGTATCCCAATCTTCAGCTAGTATGGCCAATCTTAGCTTTCATCACCTCCAACTCAGTGATTAGACGGTTTAACGGCCGTGTCAATGTCTAATCCATAGTCGTGCAGATTTTTATTGTGCCGTTTATTTCAATGACTATTTGGTATTCACGATGATTTGTTAATCAACGTAAGTGACTAACGCCTGAATTCACGGGCCTACGCGGCTTTTTTGCGCAGGCCCGGTGGAATGATGGGTTTGGCATCATTACGTCACCTTGAAGGATTGCCTAACAACCTAGCCCAGAACCCAGCCTTCTTCGCGGGAGCGGGGTCACGGCTCGCTGCTTGTGGCTGCCGCGATGCGGCCCGGATTTCAGGGGTTCGAGCCTTTGTCGGCTCTTGCAGCAATTGGGTGTCGGCGGAAGCTCTGCGTAGCACTTTAGACGCGACCATCCCAAGAAGCGAGGTCAACTCATGCTCGAAACCGATAGTGATGTCGGTTTCTCCGCTTCGGGCGTGAGCGATCTCGTGGAGCAAAGTGGAGGCATAGCTCTCGACGGAAGCGAGCTCGCTACGCTTGATGATGATTTCCATGCCAGTCCAAAGCCCGCAGGCTTCCGAGAAGCTTCCGGTCTCGGGGCGCATCGTCTCCGAAATCTTCACCGATTGAACCCTCGAAGGAAGCCCTCCGATGAGATCGGCAAGCCTTCCGGTCATGTTGAATACCGATCTTTCGGCCTGCACGAGCTTTTCGGGCGGGACGAATTTGAACTCGAAGCAATCGTTCCTCTCGGAAACGAAATTGCCCAAATCCTGTATCGTGTTGCCTTCCATATCGACCTGTCCCGACAGCTTCTCTTTGACGGTGCTCGGGATCGTGATGATCTGCCGCCCGCTCGCCCGAGCCTCCTCGACGAAACGCGGAGCATTCATAATCTCCTCATCCGTTAGGAACAGGACATTTCCCAATGCGTTGGTGATCTTCGACGCATGCACCGAGACATCCGTCCATTTCATCTCATCATGCAGCGTGCCGCCTCCGAAGTTGCCGAGGTCATCGACGAGAGCCTTGGCGACTGCTTTCGAAGAGGAAGCGAGCAGGATGGACTTCACCCGGTCAGAGTAGGCGACCCTCCCGACATTGGTCCTTTCGCGATTGAGAGCCTTCTTGATGGCGGCCGTCAGCGAAGTGATGTTGTAGGAGAACAGGAAGTTTTCCTCTTCGGCGACGCGAATGCCGTTGATGTAAATGAAGGAGACCTTGCCTGCTTTCCGCAGGACTTGTCCGTATTGGGTTTCTTCTAGGCGTTCCTCGCCGGAGAACCTCAAGAACAGACGCTTCGCCTTCTCGATGTCCTCAATAGAACAACCTTTCAGGATGAATTCGGTTCCGACGAATGCAGGATCGGACGGATCGGAGATGCAGGCGTGCAGTGTGATGACATCAGAGAAATCATGCTTCTCGGAGCGGTCGAAGGCGACATCGCAGAACTTGGAGCGGATGCGAGTCTCGATGCCCAAGCGGTCGAATGTGGCCAGAGCGTCCTTCAAGCCCACGCCGAACTTTCCGATGAGGCCGGGATGGTCAAGCTTTTCCTGATTCTCGTTCATCGTGAAGTGCTCGTGCCGGAGGCCACGGCCGAAGTCTCTGATGCGCCACTGACCGTCGCCGTCGCGGGAGATGGCAATTTCCCGCGTGCCAGTCAATATCTGCTCGTCGAGCGCGTTGGCAATGATTTCCCGAATGGCATGGAATGCATCCCAGTTTTCAAGCATGCGGTCGATGTTCAGGTCAAATTTCTTCATTGCTACGTCGGTGCAGCATAACAAGGGGGTATGTCACATAATATTGGATGACCTTCCTGTGGGTTAGGACACAATGCGTCAGTGTGCCTCATGTTTCTGTTGCCATAAAAACCCTATCAAATTGATTTTTTGACGTTTTCGCTCGCGATAAAACATGAGACAAAGCAGTGAATTTCACAATTTCATGCCGGTCACGAGTTAGGTCATTCTAGCCGAATCCAATGTCCGCTTACAGTCTGCTGCCGACCATCAGGGCTCAACGGCGGCAGGGCAGCGCTAACCGCCTATTCACGGAGTTACACTCCCCCATGCGTCCGCCAGAATTCCATTGGGGTGATTATAGGATATCGATCAGCCAACGCCAGAAGGTCTTTGTCTCCCGTGATGAGGTAGTCAGCACCAGACGTCTTGAGAGCGGCCAGCAGAGTGTGCAGCACCGGTTGATCCTTGTCGTCGCGCAAGTGCGGGTCCAACCCAGGCCATGGGGCGATCAGTTCTGCTTGGATGGCCAGAATATCTACCAGATCGCTCATCTCGGCCACCGTCAGCCCATGGCGGTGCGCCAGACGGGGCAGTACCCGGCGCAGTTCATCGAGGATATAGTCTGATAGCAGTACCTCGATGGAAGCATGTCGCCACGCGGTCAGGATCTTGCCCGGCACGCTGGCCGGGTATGCTATGCCGGAAAGCAGCACGTTGGTGTCCAGTACCACCCGCAATGCCGCCATGAACGGTTAGTGATCCTCAGCGGAAATGGACGATTCCCGCCGTTCTTGAGCGACGGCCGCCTCGATCTCCGCTATCCCTGTAGATTCGGGTACTTGCGAAAATCCCGCTTCGATCCTTTGGCACAGCGCATCAAAGCGACCCTGCATCCGGCGAATGCGCTCGAAAAGACGAGCATCGATGAGCACGGCAACGGGTTTCCCATCTTTGTTAATCATCACGCTGTCGTGGCGATACTGCACCTGGTTGAGCATTTCTCCCAGGTTCTGGCGAAAATTGACCGCGTTGGTTTCCGTAATCATGGCATCACCCTCATTAACCATAATGATCATTATGGTCTCGTGCCATGCCAAGATCAATCCGGCATCGAATCTGTGCCACCACATTACTGAATTAGTCGGCGTTTGGGAGACTCGGGTGAATGCCCTCCGTGGGGGCACACATTGTCGGGAAGTCACATCTGTGACATGGTGTTCCCACTCAAAAAATTCCTAAGAGCCGTCACATGCATATCTGGGTTGATGCCGACGCTTGTCCCAACGTCATTAAAGACATTTTGTATCGCGCCAGCGATCGTCTGAAACTGCCCTTGACCCTGGTAGCCAATCAAGCTCTGCGCGTACACCGCTCCGCCTATATCCGCACTGTGGTCGTGCCGAGGGGCTTTGATGTGGCCGATGAGGAAATCGTTCGGCACATCGTAGCGGGTGATCTGGTAATCACCGCCGATATTCCGCTGGCCGCCGCCGTGCTAGAAAAAAACAGCCATGCCCTCAGCCCGCGCGGGGAGCGTTATTCCCCCGAAACCATTCACGAGCGCCTGCGGATTCGTGACATGATGGAGCAACTCCGGGACTCCGGCGTGCGCACTGGTGGCCCCGCTGCCCTGAGCCAAGCGGACCGCCAGGCATTTGCGAATGCACTGGACCAGCTACTGGTCCGCGCATGATTCTTTGGGCGGCACGGTATAGTCATCAAAGGCCAAGAAGAGGACCGCCTAGCTCATTCGGTAGCCATTCAGGAGATGGGAGAAACGGTTATAACCCGAACATCTCCCGATAGGTGAGCACAGCAGAGCAAGGGCCGGAGCATGACTGCCAGGCCACTCAGGCTGCGATCGCGCCGTTACTCAAAGAGTCGGAGATGGATAAGAAGCGGCATAATCGGCTTTTGGAAGAGTTGGGGCTGGCGGGGTTGCCTTGATGGTCGATGAATACGGTGGGGGCAGGTATTCAGAAAACGCTGTGATGCCGTCGTTCGCGTCAAGAGGGCGAATGGCGGCAGAGGGTCGGATGATGTCATTGGCTTTCCGCTGTTGAATGTCTGCAATCAGTCTGGCACTGCCGTTCGCTCCGCAAGGTACTACAGCACCCCGTCGCCTGTAGACAAGGCATGTCGCAAGAGGCCAAAGACGGTTGCCGCCGCGCTTCAGGCACCCACTCCCTGCGGCCGCTCTCACACCGTCCATAGCCAAGGGCGATCTTGTCCTACCAGCATGCCCGCTGTAACATTTTGCAACAATTTCCTTGGCGCCCATATCTTCCTTATGATCCCGCTTTCCGGGAGAATGGCGGCTCCACTGCCGAGGAGCCTGAGCCGTGCCCCCCAAAGTGTTTTCGCTGGCTGTCTGTACCGTCTTCTGTGTGGCTCAAGGCGCGCTGGCGCAAGCCAGCGTCGGAGCGTGGCTGGCGGACCCTCTGGACACCGAAAGCGGTATGAGCGCCAGCCCCGCCCAAGCGTGGACAGCGCCTCGCAGACTCCCCGGAGTCCCCAAGCCCCAAACCCTCCCTGCGGCAGAGCAGGGCCAGGTCTGGACGCTGCCGCAACTCACCGCATATGCCCTCGCCCACAACCCGCAGACCGCCGCCGCCTGGGATGGTTTGCGCGCCCAGGCCGCCGGCCTGGGAATAGCGGAAAGCGCCTGGCTGCCCAGCCTCACCCTCAATACCGGTTTCAGTCGTCGGCAGGCGGTTTCCACCATCGGCTTCACGGTGCCGGCACGCAACAGCGCCAACCCCAATCTGACCCTGAGTTACACCCTGTGGGACTTTGGCCTGCGCGCCGCCAAGGTGGATGCTGCCCGCGCCCAGGAATGGGTGGCGGGCTTCACCCAGAACCAGAGCATCCAGGCCGTGGCCTTCAGCGTCGCGCAGGCCTATTACCAGCTCCTCGGCAATCAATCCCTGTTGCTGGCCGATGAAAAGACCGTTGCGGAAAACCGGAAAAACCTGGAGGCCGCCGAAGTCCTGCATCGTGCCGGGCAAGCCACCATCGGCGCCCTCTATCAGGCCCGGGCCGCCATGGCGCAGGCGCAGTCCACCCTCGCCGCGCAACGCCAGACCGTGCGCAGCAGCGAAGGGTTGCTGGCCAGCACCCTGAACCTGGGTCCCCAGACCTCGCTGAGGATAGCGTCCCTCAAACTGGGGCAGAAACCGCCTCAACTCCACAGCGCCGCTGAGACGTTGATGCAAGCAGCCCTTGCCGCCAATCCCGCTTTGCAGCAGGCGCGGGCCCAAGTCGCCGTAGCCCAGGCCAATGTCCGCAGCGCCGAGGCCAGCGGGCTGCCCAGTCTGGGGGTTAGCAGTTCCTACGGCTACGCCTTTCAGAACGGCTATCTGCCCGGCGATACCTGGACCGTGGGTTTTACCCTGACCGTACCCCTCTTCACCGGCTTCAACACCCATTATCAGATTCGCCAGACGCAGGCCTTGAGGGATCAGGCCCAATCCAACCTCGCGGCCAGTCGCAGCAGCACCGAAGCGACGGTCTGGCAGGATTTTCACAACTTCCAGGGCGCGGTTGCGGCCTACCCCGGCGCACAGAGCGGTCTGGAAAATGCCAGGAAGGCGCTGGAGGTGGTACAGGCCCAGTATCGCGTCGGCCAGGCTACCATTCAGGATGTCCTCCTCGCCGAATCCACCCTGGCGCAGGCGCGCTACACCCTGATTCAGAATCTGGTTAACAGTTATGTTGCCCTGGCACAGCTCAGTCAGGCCGTCGGCATGCCTTTGGGAGAGAATACACCGTGACCCGTTCCCCCGTTGTCCTTCTGCTGATGCTGGCGACCCTCTCCCTGATGCTGAGCGGTTGCCAGACCAAGGCCAAGCATGAAATGCCGCCCCTGCAGGTCAGCCTGGTCAGCGCCAGCACCCGCCCCATGACCCATTATGAAGGTTTTCTGGGTACGGTGACGCCCCTGCAGACGGCGACCATCGTGCCGCAGACTTCCGGCATCCTGCAGAGCGTGCAGTTTACCGAGGGGAGCATGGTAGACAAGGGACAAACCCTGTTCACCATCGACCCGGCGCAGATGCAGGCAGCACTTGCCCAGGCCCGGGCCAAGCTGGTGGCGGATCAGGCCACTGCGCGCTATAACCGCAATATCGTGGAGCAGGACCGTCCACTGGCGGAAAAGGATTTCATCACCGTCCAAAGCTTCGATCAGGCGGTTTCCCAGGCGCAGGCGGCAACGGCGCAGGTGCAGGCGGATCAGGCCGCCCTGGCGCAGGCCCGCCTTAATCTCTCTTACACCCGCATCACCGCCCCCATCAGCGGCCGTATCGGCCTGGCCCAGGTCAAGGCTGGCAATCTGGTTGTCGCCAACCAGACGCAATTGGCGATCATCAACCAGATTGCACCGATCACCGTGAATTTCAGCGTTCCCCAGAGCCTGCTCTCGGCGGCGCGGCTGGCCCAACAGCAGGCCATTCCGCTGCCGATCGAGGATGAGAAGGGTGGTACGGTGCTCGCTCAGGGCAAGCTCACCTTCATCGACAACAGCGTGAGCGCGGGGACCGCCACCATCAGCCTGCAGGCCACCGTACCCAACGCCAACTTCGGCCTCTGGCCCGGACAGTATGTGCAGGTGCAGATGCCGATCCAGCAGTTGGCGCGGGCTACCGTGCTGCCGGTGGGCGCCATACAGCAGGGCAGTACCGGGCCCTTTATCTATACGGTGAAAGATGGCACGGCCTTGGACAAGCCGGTGCAGGTGCTCTGGGAGTCGGGCACGGATGCGGTGGTGCAGGGGATAGACGCGGGTGTTCGGGTTATCTATCCCCTCCCCGCACGGCTCTATCCGGGGGTTAATGTGAAAGAAATCCGTGGAATGGGCACGGCAATCCCTGGCCATCGGGTGGCCATATTGGGATCGAAGTGACGCTCTACGCTGGCTGATGCTGCGGCAGGAAGCCGAATTTGATCAGTTTCTTGATCCAGCGAGAAGCATTGCGCTGCACACTCAGTGCCTCATAGTCCGTATCGGCATCCCGGTAGTACTTGCCGTGTGAGAGCATGAAGTAGATGATGCGCAGCATTTTGTGGGCCAGGGCGATGATGGAGCGCTTGTGCCCCCTACGGACGACCAGACTCTGGAACTTGGAGCGCAGGGCGCAGTGGGTACGACTGGCGGCGTGGGCGCATTCGCAGAGGATCCGACGGACATACGGGTTGCCCTTGCGGGTTCGCCCACTTTTCCGTTTTCCGGCAGACTCATTGTTCCCGGGACAAAGGCCGGTCCAGGAGGCCAGTCGATCGGCGCTCCCAAAGACGCTCATGTCGTCTCCGATTTCGACCAGCAGCAAGGCAGCACCCACGGTATCGATGCCCGGCAAGGTCTGCAGGAGTTCGAGAGCATTCTTTTGCGGCTTCAAGCCCTCCAGCAGTTGGACATCGAAGCGCGCGATTTGGGCCTCCAGAGACTCGATATGGCGGAGCGTCTCGTCCAGGACAAAGCGGTGACTGGCACTCAACTCGCCTTGCAGGGCATCCAGGATCTCCTCCTGGCTGGCTTTGAGCCGTCGGCTGGCCAGTCGGAGTACGGCCTCCGGGGGACTCCCCTGAATCAGGGCCTGGATCATGGCCCGGGCCGATTGCCCATGGATATCGCTGACCACCACCCCCAGTCGAATTCCGCCATCGGTCAGCACCTTGTGCAAGCGGTTTTTCTCCGACGAGAGCATGCCCACCAGATTTTGCCGCTGTCGGGCGATCAGCCGCAGCTCCCGCAGTTGTGCCGGGGGAACGAAGGAACCCCGCAGCAGTCCGGCTCGAGCCAGGGTGGCGAGCCACTCTGCATCCCCAACATCGGTCTTGCGACCGGGGACCTGTTTGACGTGCCTGGCGTTCACGACCTGTGCCTGGATCCCCACCTTTTCCAGGGCCGCATAGGGACTCTTCCAGTAGATCCCGGTGCTCTCCATGACCACCGTATCGGGCCGATGGGAGGCACACCACAGGGCCAATGCCTTCCGGTCCTTCTGAAAAGCACCAAATTGCCGGCGCTCAATCGTAACGTTTCCGTCAGGGTCCGTGAGAATGGCACAGGCGGTGACCTGGGCCTGATGAACATCCAGTCCGATAACCCGGTGAAAGAGGGATTGCAGTTCCATAACGACGTCTCTCCAATTACTATCAAAGGGAGAGATGGCGAATGCCAGCGCCGAAATCACCAGCCTGTGGCAAGCCTCAGGCGGCCCTTTTAATGTGCGCTCTCAAGGGAGGCAATCCGGGGTACGAGTCGGCCTGGCGGGTCACGTTAGAGTCGGGATGGAATCACCAAAAACTTGCTCGACCTCAATCCGCCATCTCCTCACCCCCCATTCTCTTTCATCCTCTGGGGTGGCGCGAGTCGCAATGTCCGTTAGGGTGGCGCTGAGCGGCACGGGCGGGCCTGCCGTCCAACCCGCAGGGACGCCGGGGAAAAGGCCATGAATTTCTCCGCCCTGTTCATTCGCCGCCCGGTGATGACGGTCATACTGGTCCTCGGGTTGGTGCTCTATGGCATTTTTTCCTTCACGAACATGCCAGTGGCCCTGTTGCCCAGCGTGGACTTTCCGACGGTCCTGGTCGCGGCGAGTCTGCCGGGAGCAAGCCCGCAGACCATGGCCAGCGCCGTGGCGACACCGCTGGAAAAGCAGTTTTCCTCCATTCCTGGTCTTTCCTCCATGAGCTCGGTGAACAATCAGGGCTCGACGCGGGTCATTCTGCAGTTCGACCTCAGCCAGAACATCGATGTCGCCACCCAGAATGTGCAAAACGCGGTCACCCAGGCTTCTCACCTGCTGCCGCCGGGCATGCCCAGCCTGCCCTTCGTCAAGCAGCTCAATCCGTCGGCGGCGCCCATCGAGTTCATCGCCCTCGCTGCGCCCAATATGCCCATCTACCAGCTCAATCAGTATGCGGTGGACAAGGTGGTGCCCGCCATTTCCGGTATTCCCGGCGTCGCCCAGGTGCAGGTCTTCGGGGAGCAGAATTATGCGGTGCGCATTCACGCCAACCCCTTCGCCATGCAGGCGCACGGGATATCGCTGCAGGCCCTTACCCAGGCCATTTCCAGTCATAACGTCAACCTGCCCCAGGGTACGGTGCTGGGTGCGGTGCGCAATTATGCGGTGAACGTGCATGGACAACTCCACGACGCCGAAGCCTTTGCGGGCATGCCCATTACTTTCGCCAACGGTGCGGTGGTGCCGCTGGCCGATATCGCCGAGGTCCGCAACGGGGTGGACAATGACCAGATCGCCAGTTGGATCGGTGGTCAGCGCGCCCTCATTCTCGCCGTGGTTCGCCAGCCCGACGCGGATACCGTGGCTATCTCCGACGCCATCCAGAAGCGCTTGCCGTTGCTGAGCGCCAGTCTGCCCGGCGGTGCCCACATGACCGTGGTGTACAACAAGGCAGACTATATCCGTGCGGCGGTGGAAGAGGTCGAGGTCACCCTGTTGCTCGCCTCCATACTGGTGGCCGGGGTGCTCTGGCTCTTCCTCCGCCGCGGCAGCCCGACCCTGATCGGCGCGCTGGCAATCCCCGCCTCCATCCTCGGCACCTTCGCCATCATCTATGAGCTGGGATACACCCTGAATACGCTGACGCTCCTTGCCCTGACCCTGTCGGTGGGCTTTGTGGTGGACGATGCGGTGGTCATGCTGGAGAACATCGCCCGTCACGAGGAAAATGGTGAAGAGCCCTATCAGGCAGCGTTCGTGGGCAGCCGGGAAATCGGTTTCACGGTGATCTCCATGACCCTGTCGCTGGCGGTGGTCTTTCTGCCCTTTCTGGTCATGGGTGGCATCATCGGTCGTTTGTTTCGCGAATTCGGTATCACCATCGCCGTGGTCATCCTGCTCTCCGGGCTGATCTCCCTGACCCTGACACCCATGCTCTGCGCCCGCTATCTGCGGGTGAAACACCAGGGACAGAGCCGCTTCGAGCGTGGTTTCATCCGACTGCGTGACTGGTATGGACGCAGCCTGCGGACGATGCTTGGACATCGCGGCTGGGTATATGGCGGCGCCTTGCTGAGTCTGCTGGCCATGATCGGGCTTTTCATCATTCTCCCCAAGGGCTTCATCCCCACCGAAGACAGCGGCATGATCATGGGCAACCTGGAGTATCCCCAGGGTATTTCCTTTGCCCAACTGGAAAAGACTCAGCAGGCCATCGCTGCTGCCGTCGGCCACAACGCGGCGGTGCAGACGGTGATGTCCAGCGCCGGGCAGGGTGCCGGTGCCTTCGGTTCCGGCAACAGCGGGCGGCTGATCATCCGTCTCAAGCCGTTGGGTGAGCGGCCGTCGGGAACCCAGGTCATTGCGGAATTGCGCCAGGCCGTCAGCCATTTCGCCGGGGTGCAGGCGAGTTTCCAGTTGCCGCCCGCTATCCAGATGGGGCCGGTCTCCTCCCAGTCCAATTATCAATATATTCTGCAGAGTGAAGACCAGGACAGCCTGAACGCGGCGGCGCCCAAACTGGTAGCCGCCCTGCGCAAGGTACCCGGACTGCAGGCCGTCAACAGTGACCTGCAGTTGGCCAATCCGGAGATCGAGGTACACATCCTGCATCAGCGGGCGCAGGCGCTGGGCGTTACCCCGGAAATCATCGAACAGGCGCTGAACTTTGCTTTCGGTGGCACCCAGGTGGGCACTATCTATGCCTCGACCAACCAATATGAGGTCATTCTCGACCTGGCGCGGCAGTTTCAGACGAATCTCGGCGCGCTTGCCGCCATCACCGTGCCGGGCAGTGCCGGGCTGGTGCCTCTGGCCGCACTGGCGCACTTCGCCTATGGTGTCGGCCCCCTGAGCATCAGCCACTACAACGGCCTGCCCAGTGTGACCATCTCTTTTAACCTGGCGCCCGGCGTTTCCCTGGGCAACGCCACCCAGGCGGTGCAGGATACGGCGGCAAAAATATTGCCTGCGGATGTGCAGGGGGAATTCGGAGGGTCCGCGGCGGCATTCTCTCAGTCCACGGGCAGTCTGCCCATGCTGCTGCTGGCGACGGTAGCGCTGATCTACGCCATTCTGGCCATTCTCTATGAAGATTTCATCCATCCCCTGACCATCCTCACCGCCCTGCCCTTGGCTGGCTTTGGTGCGTTGCTGGCCCTCTGGATTTTTCATCAGGAACTGGATCTGTTCAGCTTCGTCGGCATCATCATGTTGGTGGGGTTGGTGAAAAAGAACGGTATCATCATGGTGGACTTTGCCGTCCACCGCCGCCGCGAGGGCGCCACGGCGGTGGACGCCATGGTCGATGCCTGTATCACCCGCTTTCGTCCCATCATGATGACCAACCTCGCGGCGGTGCTGGGAATTCTGCCCATCGCCATCGGCATTGGCGCGGGTGCCGAATCCCGGGTGCCCCTGGGCGTGGCGGTGGCAGGCGGTATCATCGTGTCGCAATTCCTCACGCTCTACGTGACGCCGGCGTTCTACGTCCTCTTTGAGGGATGGAAAGGGCGCTGGAAGGGCCATATGGTGGTTTCGGAACCGGCGGCGGAAGGTGTCGGTTCTGCAATTTCGCCAAATTGTGATATATAGCGGGCAAAGACCAACACCCGGGAGGCCCGGAAGATGCCCGCAAAAATTCTTTTTCTCCTGCTCGTGCTTGCCCTGTCAGGCTGCGCGTCCCTGCAACCACCTTCGTCCACTGCCACGGCCAGCGCCGCCGCACGGAGCGTCGCGATGGCCAACCGTGATGCCGAAGCGGCACAGCAACGCCTTGCCGCCGTCGCCGCCCAGCGCGCCGGGGCCGAACAGCAATTCTGCCCGAACTGGCGGCAGGCGCTCGGCCAGGCGCGCCGCAACGCCATGGGTTGCGCGCGAATGCCGCTCGGTGAACAGGCCACCTGCTGGCAGGCGGTGTCTCAATGGACGCAGGAAGAGAGCCGCTATTTCCATGCCCTGGCCCCCCTTTTCCAGGAGGGTGCCTACGCCACGCCGGCGGCGCAGGCGGCACGTTTTTTTGACCTGGCTCAGGGTTGGGCCATTACCTGTCAGGACGGCCAGAAAGCCTGCTCCGCCGCATCCGGCCACCAGCAGATGGACGACCATAAAAATGTCGTAAACCGCTTCTGCAGCCGTTGAGGATCAGGTATTGCTGGTTTCCATCCCCGGATGAACTGAATTATGCTGGTGCACCAGGGTACTGGAATCGATACGTTATCAACAGCCGGTGATCACACAGGGAGGTCCTCATGCTCAAAAAATTCGTCCAGGATTTCAAAACATTTCTGCAGCGCGGTAATGTCATCGATCTCGCCGTAGCTTTTGTGATCGGGTCGGCATTTTCCGCCATCGTTACTTCGCTGGTCAGCAACGTGATCATGCCGCCTATCGGCATGCTGCTCGACAGGGTCGATTTTTCCAACCTCTATATCCTATTGAAGCAAGGCACCGTTCCCGGCCCTTACCTGACCCTGGAAGCCGCCAAAAAGGCAGGCGCCGTGACCGTGAACTACGGCCTCTTCATTACCTCGCTGATCAGCTTTTTCATCATCGCCCTGGTGATATTTTCCATTGTGCGGGCGATCAACAAGCTCTACCCCAAACCCGTCCCCGCCACGACCACCAAAACCTGCCCCTTCTGTGCCTCCGCCATTCCCTTGGCCGCGATACGTTGTCCCAACTGCACCTCGCAACTGGAGTCCTGA
Organism: Acidithiobacillus ferrooxidans ATCC 23270; assembly: GCF_000021485.1. NCBI lineage: Bacteria > Pseudomonadati > Pseudomonadota > Acidithiobacillia > Acidithiobacillales > Acidithiobacillaceae > Acidithiobacillus > Acidithiobacillus ferrooxidans. The sequence goes on along the minus strand of NC_011761.1, from coordinate 2,936,483 downwards.
AAATGCTCCCCACACTCAGGACCGGCCATTGATCTGGGAAAACCTGTTCTACCTCATTATCGGTGTCGTGCTCGGTCTGATGGTCGCCGGACTGGTAGCGCGCAGCATGATCCAGCGTCAGCAGGATATCAGCGCGGCACTCCGGGAAGGACAGCAGGCCAGCGCAGCCCGGACGGAGAGCCTGCAGCACGAAATAAATGCTCTGCGGCAACAGGCTCGGGAACAGCAGGAAATCCTCCGCCACGAGAGTGAAAGCAGGGCCGCTGCAGAAGCGGAAAGCCGTCGTATCCCGGCGCTGGAAAATGCCTTGGTGGCGGAACGCGGCAATACCGCGCGCCTGCAAACGGAAAACAGCGCCATTCGGGGTCAGCTGGCAGAACTGGGTGAGCGGCTGGAACAGGAGCGTCTGCGTGGTACAGAGAAGCTGGCGCTGCTGGAAGATGCCCGTCAACGTCTCGGCGACGCCTTCCAGTCCCTGTCCGCAGAGGCCCTGCGCCGCAACAACCAGTCCTTCCTGGAGCTGGCGCGGGAGAATCTGGAGCGTTTCCAGGAAAGCGCGAAAACCGACTGGGAGGGCCGACAAAAGGCTGTAGGGCAACTGGTGGAGCCTATCCGTGAGTCCCTGGAGAAGGTGGGCACCCGCATCGATGCCATGGAGAAGACCCGCATCGATGCCTACGGCGCCCTCAATGAGCAGATCCGTGGTCTCGTCCAGGACCACCTGCCGCGCCTGCATCAGGAAACCGCGGCGCTGGTGAAGGCCCTGCGCCAGCCCGCGGCCCGGGGGCGCTGGGGCGAAATGCAGCTCAAGCGGGTCGTGGAGATGGCCGGGATGCTGGCTTACTGCGACTTTACGGAGCAGGAGGGAGTCAATACCGATTCGGGTCAGCAGCGTCCCGATCTGCTGGTGCGCCTGCCCGGCGGCAAACGCATCGTCGTCGATGCCAAGGCGCCACTGAGTGCTTATCTGGAGGCCATGGAAACCGATGATGAGCAGAAACGCGCACATTTTCTGCACAAGCATGCCAGCGAACTGCGCACCCACATGACCCAGCTCAGCAAAAAATCCTACTGGGAACAGTTCCAGCCGACCCCGGAGTTCGTTGTCCTGTTCGTGCCCGGTGAGGTGTTCTTCAGCGCTGCCCTCCAGGAAGACCCGTCGCTCATCGAATACGGCGTCGAGCAAAAGGTGATCGTTGCCAGCCCCACCACCCTCATCGCCCTGCTGCGGGCGGTGGCCTATGGCTGGCGGCAGGAATCGCTGGCTGAAAATGCCCGTGCCATCAGCGATCTCGGCAAAGAGCTTTACGATCGTATCAGCATTTTGGCAGGGCACTGGGCGCGGGTGGGCAAGGGGCTGGGGCAGGCGGTGGAGGCCTACAACAGCGCGACGGGGTCGCTGGAAAGCCGGGTACTGGTCTCCGCGCGCAAGTTCCGCGACCTCAAGGCTACGCCCGAGGCAAGGGAACTACCCGGCATGGACCCCGTGGAACGGGTCCCGCGCCTCCTTCAGGCTGAAGAATTCATCGGACCGGAGGCCACAGCCCCGCTTGCGGACCAACGCTAGGCTACCCGGAGATCACCCGCAGGCGGAGCGAAGAAAGGTCAGGCGCCTTCCCGCCGCGTCTGCGCCTGTATCAGCGCCAGAGGCAGGCTGAAAGTCACCTTTTCCTCTACGCCGGGCATTTCTTGGGGCACTCTGGCGCCCCAGCCCCGGAGGGTGTCCATAATCTCCTGGACCAGGCTTTCCGGCGCCGAAGCCCCGGCACTGATACCAATCTTCCCCACACCTTCGAACCATTCGCGGCGCAACTGCTGAGCGTCCTCGATGAGATGGGTCTGCGTCCCCAGCCGCGTCCCCAGTTCTGCCAGACGGCTGGAATTGGAACTGTTCGGCGCACCCACCACCAGCAGGATGTCGACATCAGGGGCCAGCGACTTCACCGCGTCCTGGCGGTTCTGGGTGGCATAACAGATATCATCTTTTTTCGGGCCTTCGATGAGGGGAAAACGTGAGCGCAAGGCGACGATCACTTCTGCGGTGTCATCCATGCTCAAGGTGGTCTGAGTGATGTAGGCGAGCTTGTCCGGGTTGCGGGGCGCCAGGGTGGCCACATCGGAGACATTGGAAACCAGATACATCATGCCCTCCTCGACCTGACCCATGGTGCCTTCCACCTCCGGGTGTCCGGCGTGACCGATGAGCACCATTTCCATACCGTCCCGGCTGTATTTCTTGACTTCCATATGCACCTTGGTCACCAGCGGGCAGGTGGCGTCGAAGACGCTCAGACCCCGCGCCGCCGCGTGCTCACGGACGGCGATGGGCACGCCATGGGCACTGAAAATGACCGTAGCCGCGTCCGGTACTTCATCCAGCTCCTCGACGAAAATGGCGCCACGGGCGCGCAGGTCTTCGACGACGTGACGGTTGTGAACGACCTCGTGACGCACATAGATAGGCGCACCGAAAAGCTCCAGGGCGCGATCGACGATCTGAATCGCCCGGTTGACCCCCGCGCAGAAACCACGCGGATTGGCTAACAAAATATCCATGCTGAGATTCCCGAAGTTGACCAGGGGGAATGGTCCGTCCTGCCGCCGGCCCTGTCAACCACCGCAGGTTGGCTATTCCGGTGGTGACTCAGAGATCGCCCCACAGCGCCTGGGCGACGGCGATAGCGGCAATGGCGGCAGTCTCCGCGCGCAGGATGCGCGGTCCCATGCGCAACGAGCGAAAGCCGTGGGCCTGCGCGGCGGCTACCTCTTCTGCTGCCAGCCCACCCTCGGGGCCACTGAGCAGGGTGATCTCCGGCCCCGGATGGCCAAGATCGGTAAAGCGCTGCCCACCCTCCGGGTCGAGTACGAAGGCGGCTCCCCGCACACCCGCCCATGCGGTTTCCAGCGCAACCGGCGGAGCGAGTTCGGGAATCGTCGTGCTGCCGCTTTGCTCGCAGGCCGCAATGACGATATCCCGCCAGCGCGCCAGACGTTTCTCCCCGCGTGCTTCACTCAGTTGCACCACTCCGTGGCGGCAGGCCACCGGCTGAATCCACCGCACCCCCAGCTCCACTGCCTTCTGTAGGCTCCAGTCCCAGCGCTCGCCGCGCGTCAGTGGCAAAAACACCTGAATAGCCAGCGGCGAACCGGTCGATCGCGGTTGCCGCCCCCGGATCGCCAACTGCGCTTGCGCCCCCGAAATCCCGGTCAGGGACGCCTGATACATCCAGCCATCGCCATTGAACAGGGTCAGCTCCTGGCCATGGCGGGCGCGCAACACCTTGAGCAGATGATGGCTGGCACCTGCCGGCAGCAAAAAGGGGCCGCTTTCGGGCAGGTCGGAATCGGCGTATAAGTGAATGCGCGGCATAGGTTACGATATCGGGCAGGAGAACACAGGTGGGATTATATCATCGTGGCGCTGGCGCAGGTGGCGCATGATCAAAGACTCCGATTGCCGTCGCCCACCGGTCTGGCAGACGCGACCCGGGCTGGTCCCGGCCTGGATATATAATCAGGCCCTCATTCTGCAGCACGCCGCTACCGGCCCCGTTTTCATTCCCCTGCGTTACGTCTCGGTCATGGCAATCCTGCTGGAACGCGAGTGGGTGTTCTGTGACTACATCGGCGGCCGTGTTGCCGTCAGCGTCTGGCATCACTTCGACCACCAGTCCAGGGAAAACCTGCACGACGGTGTGACCTGCCAGATGGATCTTTTCAGCCCGGCAGGGGAGGAAATCCTGCGTCGCCTGCCCATGGAGTTTCATCAGGCCCTGAATAACGCCATCAAAAAGTCCGCAGAAAAAAGACACCATCCTGCCCGGGTGATCGCGCTGGATATCCTACCCCGCCGGGACCCGGGGCCTGATATCTAAGATAGATTACGGGAGGCACGACCATGATACCGGAAATCGACCAGCAATGGGTCGGCAAACTGCTGCGCACCAGTGCCGAACGCTTCGTTCTGCCCCGTTTCCACGCCGTCAGCGCCAGCCGCAAACCCGATGGCAGTATCGTCACCAGCGCCGATATCGATAGCCAGAATTTTTTGCAGGACATGCTCACGGCCCGTTATCCCGACATTCCCCTGCTGGGAGAAGAAATGAGTGCAACGGAACAAACCCGCCTGCTGCACGAGGCCGACGCCCTTTGGTGCCTGGATCCGCTGGATGGCAGCAGCAATTTTGCCGCCGGCGTCCCGATCTTCGGTATCTCCCTGGCGCTACTGCAAGGTGGGCACTCGGTGCTCGGATGGGTGTACGACCCGGTGCGCGCCGAGCTCTTCTCCGCAGCAAAGGGGAGCGGCGCACGGGTGGACGGCGTTCGCATGGCGGTTCGACAGGCACCGGCGCTCGGGCAATGCGTCGGCGTCGTAGACTACAAAAGGCTCGATCGCGCTCTCGCCCTGCGCCTGATCGACGAACGGCCCTTCCACAGCCAACGCAACTTCGGCGCTTCCGTCCTCGAATGGTGCTGGCTCGCTGCCGGACGTTATCATTTTTACCTGCACGGCGCGCAACAGCTCTGGGATCGCGCCGCAGGCGCCCTGATACTGCATGAGGCGGGCGGCAGGGCCACGCAATTCAACGGCGGCAGCCTCAGCGAAAACGATCTGCAAACGCGCTCCGTGCTCGCCACCCTCGATCCGCGGTTGCACCAGAGTTGGTCACGGTGGCTGGAAGCGGTCGGTGAAACGCCTGCTGAGTTCCCAAAGGCAGCCCTTTGATTTATGCTAAAACAATTCATCTCTCTCAACGAACCCGTCACTGAAGGAAAAGAATCGCATGGCCTCCATAGGTAATCTCGCACTGTCCCTGCTTCCCGTCACTGAATCCGCGGCCCGTGCCGCGAGCGGCTGGATCGGCCGCGGTGAAAAAGAACTCGGCGACGGTGCCGCGGTGGACGCCATGCGCATCGCCATTGCCCAGGTTCCCATGCGTGGGGTGGTGGTCATCGGCGAGGGCGAAAAGGACGAAGCGCCCATGCTCTACAATGGTGAGGTGGTGGGCTCGGGTGCTGGTCCAGAGGTAGAGATTGCCGTTGACCCGGTCGAAGGAACCACCTTTCTGGCCCAGGGTATGCCCGGCTCCATCTGTGTGCTGGCCGCGGCTCCCAAAGGCAGCATGTTCCAGCCCGGTCCAGCCTTCTATATGGACAAGCTGATCGTCCCGGCCCCGGCCCGCGGCAAAATCGATCCCGCTGCACCCATGAAGGATAAGCTCCACGACCTGGCTCGCGCCGTCGGCAAGGACGTCCGTGAATTGCGCATCTTCCTGCTCAAGAAGCCGCGTCACGAGGCTATGATCCGCGAAATTCAGGCCGCTGGCGCCACCGTGCGCCTACAGACAGACGGCGACGTCAGCGGTGGCATCATGGCCGCCCTCGGCACCAAGGTGGACGCCATGATGGGCATCGGTGGCACTCCGGAAGGCGTCATTTCCGCCTGCGCCGCCCGCGCCATGGGCGCCGACATGTTTGGATGCCTCGCGCCGCAGAAACCTGGCGAAGCAGAAGCCATTGCCGCCGCCGGCCTCAAGGCCGGGCAGTGGCTGGGGCGTGATGAACTGGTGTCCAGCGATGACGTGCTCTTCGTAGCCACCGGCTTGACTTCCGGCGACATCCTCGATGGCGTAACCCGCTCTCACTACTTTGTGGAAAGTGAGAGCCTGGTTATTTCTGGTCACGACGGCATTCTGCGCCGGGTCCGTACCCACCAGCGCATCGACTGATTTCTATATTATTAAGGAGTATGTTATGACTGTGACCCGTACTGATCTGGCGAACGCCATCCGCGTTCTCACCATGGACGCCGTGGAAAAGGCAAAATCCGGCCATCCCGGCATGCCCATGGGCATGGCGGACATCGCCGAAGTGCTGTGGAACGACTTTCTGGTCCACAACCCCGCCAATACCCATTGGGCCAACCGCGACCGCTTCATTCTGTCCAATGGACACGGCTCCCTCCTGCAGTACGCGCTCCTCCATCTCACCGGCTACGATGTCTCCATGGAAGACCTCAAAAACTTCCGTCAGTGGCACAGCAAGACCCCCGGTCATCCGGAGTACCGCGACACTCCAGGCATTGAAACCACCACTGGCCCCCTGGGTCAGGGCCTTGCCAACGGTGTCGGAATGGCGCTGGCGGAGCGTATGCTGGCCAGTCACTTCAACCGCCCCGATCATGAAATCATCCATCACTACACGTATGTATTCCTCGGTGACGGCTGCCTCATGGAAGGCATTTCTCATGAGGCCTGTTCCCTGGCGGGCGTCTGGGGGCTGGGCAAGCTCATCTGTTTCTACGATGACAACAACATCTCCATTGACGGTCATGTGGGTGACTGGTTCGCCGACAACACCCCGGCGCGTTTCGAGGCTTACGGCTGGCATGTGATCCGTCACGTCGACGGACATGACCCCGAAGCCATCAAAATGGCCATCGTGGACGCCCGCAAGCAGACCGACAAGCCCACCCTGATCTGCTGCAAAACCGTCATCGGCCACGGCTCCCCCAACAAGGCCGGCAGCCATGACTGTCATGGCGCGCCTCTGGGTGCCGAAGAAGTCTGCCTGACCCGGGAAAACCTGGGCTGGTCCGCGGAGCCGTTCCAGATCCCCGAGGCCGTCTACCGCGCCTATGATGCCCGGGCCAAAGGAGAGGCCGCGGAGGCCGACTGGAAGGCCCGTTTCGCCAAATACCGGGAACTCTATCCCGAAGAGGCGGCGGAGCTCGAGCGGCGCCTGGCCGGCACCCCCGCCAGCGATTTCGATGCGGCGGTGGCGGTGCTCATCGCCGATTTCCGTAAGACGGCGCCCAAAATCGCTACCCGCGTGGCATCCGGTCAGTGCATTCAGGCCCTTGCACCGAAGTTGCCCGAATTTATCGGTGGTTCCGCCGACCTGACGCCTTCCAACAACACGCGCTGGAAGGAAGCCATCGACATCGGCCCCCATCGCCTGATGGGCAACTACATCCACTACGGCGTGCGGGAATTCGGCATGTCCGCCATCATGAACGGCGTCGCTCTCTACGGCGGTTTCCTGCCCTTCGGCGGCACCTTCCTGATTTTCTCCGACTACAGCCGCAATGCGATCCGGATGTCGGCGCTGATGGGTATTCGCGTGATCTATGTGATGACCCATGACTCCATCGGTCTCGGCGAAGACGGCCCCACTCACCAGCCCATCGAGCAGGTCAACAGCCTGCGTCTGATCCCCAACCTCCATGTCTGGCGCCCGGCGGATGCCGTGGAAACCGCCATCGCCTGGGAATCCTCGGTCAAACTGGAGCGGACGCCGTCCCTGCTGGCCCTCAGCCGGCAGAACCTCCCGGCGCTGCCCCACACCGACGAGACCGTGGCCAATGCCCGGCGCGGCGGCTATGTGCTCAAGGAGGCCGCAAACGGCAAGGCCGAGGGTATCCTGATCGCCACCGGCTCCGAAGTGGAGCTGGCGCTGGCGGCCCAGGCCAAACTGGCGGAGCAGGGACATCACGTGCGCGTGGTTTCCATGCCGTGCATGAATATCTTTGCGGCGCAGGACGCGGCGTATCAGGAACGTGTCCTGCCAAGCAGCATCACCAAGCGTGTGGCCATCGAAGCGGGCACCACGGGGCTCTGGTACCGGTATGTGGGTCTGCACGGCGCGGTCATCGGCATCGACCACTTTGGCGCCTCGGCCCCGGCCCCGGTCCTGTTCGAGAAGTTCGGCTTTACGGCGGATAACGTCGTCGCGCACTTCCAGGCACTGTAAATCATTCATTCTAAAACGTTGAGGAGTTCACATTATGGCACTGCGTATTGGTATTAACGGCTATGGGCGTATCGGACGGAACATCCTGCGGGCCGTCTATGAGGCGGACCGCACCGCCGAAGTTCAGATTGTCGCGGTCAATGACCTGGGCAGCCCCGAAACCAACGCCCACCTGACACAGTATGATTCCGTGCATGGCAGATTTCCTTTCCCGGTGAACGTTGACGACGGCGACATGCTGATCGGCGACGACCGGGTCAAGGTGCTTGCCGAACGCGATCCTTCCAAGCTGCCCTGGGGCGATCTGGGCGTGGACGTGGTGCTGGAGTGCACCGGCTTCTTTGCCTCCCGCGAAAAGGCGGCCCTGCACCTCAAGGGCGGCGCCAAGAAAGTGCTGATCTCCGCACCGGCAAAAGATGCGGTCGACCTCACCGTCGTCTACGGCGTCAACCACCAGTTGCTCGACCCCGCCAAGCACCACATCGTCTCCAACGGCTCCTGCACCACCAACTGCCTCGCACCCCTGGCCAAGACCCTTAATGATCTCGCCGGCATCGAGGCGGGGACCATGAACACCATCCACTCCATGACCAATGATCAGCGCATCATCGATGTCTATCACGAAGACCTGCGCCGTGCCCGCGCTGCCGGCATGAGCATGATCCCCACCAGCACTGGTGCCGCCAAGGCCATCGGCCTGGTACTGCCGGAGCTGGCAGGCAAGCTGGACGGCTTCGCTATCCGCGTGCCCACGCATAACGTCTCCCTCGTTGACCTCACCTGTATCGTCAACAAGGAGGTCTCCGTCGATGAAATCCACGCCGCCATGAAAGCAGCCAGCCAAGGCGCGCTCAAGGGTGTCTACGGCTACAACGACAAGCCTCTGGTCTCCATCGACTTCAACCACAATCCGCACTCCTCCACCTATGAGTCCTCACTGACCAAGGTCAAGGGCAAGCTGGTCAAGGTCTGCTCCTGGTACGACAACGAGTGGGGTTTCTCCAATCGTATGGTGGATACCGCCCTCGCCATGATGGGTCAGGCCCGCTGAGGAGGAATCTGACCATGAATGTCCTGCGTATGATGGATGTGCCATTAAAGGGCAAACGGGTGCTGATTCGTGAGGACCTCAACGTCCCCATGAATGATGCGGGGGCTATCACCGATGACACCCGCATCCGCGCCAGCCTGCCCACCATTCGCGCCGCGCTGGCCAGCGGCGCACGGGTGATGCTGATGTCCCATCTGGGGCGTCCCAAGGAAGGCGTTTTCGACGAAAAGGCCAGCCTCGCTCCGGTCGCCGCCCACCTCAGCCAGTTGCTGGGCCGCGATGTGCCGTTGGTACGGGACTGGCTGGATGCCGGTAAGGATCGCCTTGCGCAGCTTCAGGATGGCGATGTCGTCGTGCTGGAAAACGTGCGTTTCAATACTGGCGAAAGCAAGGACGACGAGGCGCTGTCCAAAAAGATGGCTGCCCTCTGTGACGTGTTTGTGATGGACGCCTTCGGTACCGCCCATCGCGCCCAGGCCAGCACCCACGGGGTCGGCAAGTTCGCTCCCGTCGCCTGCGCCGGTCCGCTGCTGGTCAATGAGCTGGACGCGCTGGGCAAGGCCCTGCAGAACCCCCGGCGTCCTCTGGTCGCCATTGTCGCCGGGTCCAAGGTGTCCACCAAGCTGACCATCCTGAAGTCCCTGGCAGACAAGGTGGATCAACTGGTGGTGGGTGGTGGCATCGCCAACACCTTCATCCTCGCCGCAGGTCATTCTGTCGGCAAATCCCTCTGTGAAGCGGATCTGGTGCCTGATGCCCAAGCCATCATCGCCGCAGCCAGGGCCAAGGGCGGCGATGTCCCGCTGCCCAGCGACGTGGTGGTCGCCAAGGCATTTTCCGAGACGGCCCCGGCGCGAACCTGCAGGGTGGATGATATCGCTGCCGATGACATGGTGCTCGATATCGGTCCCGACACCGCCAAAACGCTGGGCGATATCCTGCGCAAGGCGGGTACCATCGTCTGGAATGGCCCGGTGGGCGTATTTGAGTTTGACGCCTTCGCCGGCGGCACCGAGGCCATTGCTCGGGCGGTGGCGGAAAGCAGCGCCTTTTCCATTGCCGGGGGGGGGGACACCATTGCGGCGATCAACAAATTCCATATCGAAGATAAGGTCTCCTACATCAGTACGGGTGGGGGTGCCTTTCTGGAATTTCTCGAAGGCAAGACCCTGCCCGCCGTAGCCATGCTGGAAGAACGTGCACGAGGTACACACACTTGATACGCCGGACGAAGATCGTCGCAACCCTGGGTCCCGCCAGTTCTGATGTGCGGGTCATCGATCGTCTGATCGAGGCGGGTGTTGATGTCGTTCGCCTCAACTTCTCCCATGGCGCGGCAGAGGATCACGTCAAGCGTGCGGAGATGGTCCGGGAAAGGGCGCGCGCTCACGGCCGGGCTGTCGGGGTGCTGGCCGATCTGCAGGGACCCAAAATCCGCATCGGCAAATTTGCCGAAGGCAAGATCCATATCCGGGAAGGCGAGCCTTTTATTCTCGATGCCACGTGCGCCATTGGCGATCAGACGCGGGTTGGCGTGACCTACCCGCAACTGGTCAATGATGTGGATCGGGGGGCAACCCTGCTGCTCAATGACGGCATGATCGTGCTCTGGGTGGAAAAGGTGCAGGGCCCCGAAATTCACACCCGGGTGGTGCAGGGTGGTGAACTCTCCAACAGCAAGGGCATCAACCGGGCGGGTGGTGGCCTGACGGCGCCGGCGCTGACAGATAAGGACCGGGCGGATATCATCACCGCGGCGCGCCTCGAGGCCGACTATCTGGCGGTCTCTTTTCCGCGCAGCGCCGCCGATATGGAAGAAGCGCGTCGTCTCTTCCGCGAAGCGGGTGGTCACGGCGCCCTGGTTGCCAAAATCGAGCGGGCCGAGGCGGTAGAGGCCATCGAAGAGATTCTGGCGGTGTCCGAGGCCGTCATGGTGGCGCGGGGCGATCTCGGCGTTGAGATCGGCGATGCGGCGGTGCCTCCGGTGCAGAAGCGGATTATCGCCTTGGCGCAGAAGTACAACTGTCTGACGATCACGGCGACGCAGATGATGGAGTCCATGATTCACCAGCCGATTCCTACCCGCGCCGAAGTTTCCGATGTGGCCAATGCGGTCCTCGACGGTACGGATGCGGTGATGCTGTCCGCCGAAACGGCGAGCGGAGCCTTTCCGGTAGAGGCGGTCGCCGCCATGGACCGTACCTGTCGCGAAGCCGAGCGCCAGGCGCCGCTCACCGGTACCGTGCAGATCATCGACCGGCCGCTGGAACGCATGGACGAAACCATCGCGGCGGCAGCGATTCTGGCCACCATGCGCGCGCCCATCGTGGCCATCGCGGCTTTTACCGAGAGCGGTTCCACGGCCCTGTGGCTGTCCCGTGCCAATCCCCGGGTGCCCATCTACGCGCTGACTCCCCAGGTCTATACCCGGCGCAAGGTGACTTTGTATCGCGGTGTCCACCCGGTCAATTTCCCCCAGAGTCGCCATGATGACCCCCTGCAGGTGATGCATGCGGCCGAGGATGAACTGCGGCGGCGCGGCGTCGTTCGCGACGGAGATTTGATCCTCATCACCATCGGTGAGCCCATGGGCGCTCCGGGTGGCACCAATACCCTCAAGCTGGTGCGGGTCGGCGATGTCACGCACCGCGCCTGAGTCTGGCCAATCCCGACCGTTCCGGGGCCCGGCTTGCGGTTTGGGGGGCTCCTCTATACGATTGCTCAAGACCCAATCCATTTTTATTCACATTTAGGAGAAGTGTTATGGCCCTGGTTTCATTGCGTCAGTTGTTGGATCATGCCGCAGAACACAGCTACGGCATCCCCGCCTTTAACGTCAACAACCTGGAGCAGGTGCGCGCGATCATGGAAGCGGCAGCTGCCGCCGACGCGCCGGTCATCCTTCAGGCGTCTGCCGGCGCCCGCAAGTATGCCGGCGAACCCTTTCTGCGCCATCTGATTCTGGCCGCCATCGAAGAGTATCCCGACATCCCCGTCGTCCTGCATCAGGATCACGGCGCGAGCCCGGCGGTTTGCATCCAGGCCATCCGCTCCGGCTTCTCCAGCGTGATGATGGACGGTTCTCTGCTGGAGGACGCCAAGACCCCCGCCAGCTATGATTACAACGCCACTGTGACCGGCAGGGTCGTGGAGATGTCCCACGCCGTCGGTGTGACCGTCGAGGGCGAACTGGGCTGCCTCGGCTCCCTGGAAACCGGCATGGCGGGCGAAGAGGACGGTGTCGGTGCCGAGGGCTGTCTGAGCCATGACCAGATGCTGACCGATCCCGAAGAAGCGGCCCGATTCGTGAAAGCCACCAAAGTGGACGCCCTGGCGATCGCCATCGGCACCAGCCACGGCGCTTACAAGTTCACCCGGCCGCCGACCGGCAAGGTCCTGCGTATCGACCGGATCAAGGAAATTCACGCCCGCATCCCGGATACCCATCTGGTCATGCATGGCTCCAGCTCGGTGCCGCAGGACTGGCTGAAGATCATCCACGAATTCGGTGGCGACATCGGCGAAACCTACGGTGTGCCGGTAGAGGAAATTCAGGAAGGCATCAAGTACGGCGTGCGCAAGGTCAATATCGATACCGATCTGCGTCTGGCGGCAACCGGCGCGGTGCGTCAGAGTCTGGCCAAAAATCCCAAGAACTTTGATCCTCGCAAGTTCCTGACCGCCTCCCTCGATGCCATGCGCGATATCTGCCGTCAGCGTTATGAGGCCTTCGGTAGCGCCGGGCAGGCCAGCAAGATCAAGGCCATCCCGCTGGATACCATGTTCAGGCGTTACAGCAAGGGTGAACTCGACCCCCGCGTCACCGGCGTCTAAATAACGCTACCTACCGGTCGACTGGCGAGGGCGCATGGCGCTCTCGCCCTGTTTTGGAGGCAAAATGACCCAGTTCAAGATTTCCCCCTCCATCCTTTCGGCGGATTTTGCCCGTCTGGGTGAGGAAGTGCGCGCCGTCGATGAGGCGGGTGCCGACTATATCCATATCGACGTCATGGACAACCATTTCGTCCCCAATCTGACCATCGGACCGCTGGTGGCGGCCGCCATCAAGCCCCACACCCAAAAGCCGCTGGATGTCCACCTCATGATCTCACCGGTGGACAGCATCATTCCCGATTTCGCCAAGGCCGGCGCCGATATCATTACCGTGCATCCCGAAGCGACGATCCATCTGGACCGTACTATTCAGTTGATCCACAGCCTGGGCTGTAAGGCTGGCGTTTCCCTCAATCCTTCCACGCCCCTCGATGTGCTGGACTATGTCCTGGAGAGTCTTGACCTGGTGCTGGTGATGAGCGTCAACCCCGGTTTCGGCGGGCAGAGCTTTATCGAGTACACCCTGCGCAAGATCGAGGCGATCCGCAAGCGCATCGAGGCGACCGGCAAGGCTATCGAACTGGAAGTGGATGGTGGCGTCAAGGTGGACAATGTGCGGCGGGTCGCCGATGCCGGCGCCGATGTCTTCGTGGCGGGCAGCGCCATCTATAACACCCCCGACTACGCCGCGACCATTGCCGCTTTCCGCAAAGCCCTGGCGGGCTGAATCATGGCAACGCTGAATGCCGGCACGCGGTTTACCGCGCGCGTCGTCCTGCTCGATCTGGATGGCACGCTGGTAGATACCGCGCCGGACCTGGCTGGCGCGGCCAACCATGTGCTGCAAAAACTCGGGCGTGCGCCCGCCGAAATGCCGGTCATTCGTGGCTTCATCGGTAACGGTGTCCGTGAACTGATGCGTCGCGCGCTGGCGATCCACAGCGATCCCAGCGAAGTGGAACTGGATGCGGCCATGGTCGATTTCAGCAAGTACTACGGAGAGCATCTGCTGGATCATAGCGTGATCTACCCGGGCGTGCGCAGAACGCTGGAGACCTTGCAGGCTCAGGGCCGGGAACTGGTATGTATCACCAACAAGACCGCCGCCTTCACCGTGCCGCTGCTCCAGCGACTGGACCTCTACGATTTTTTCGGCCTGATCTTGTCGGGCGACAGCCTGCCACGGAAAAAGCCCGACCCGTTACCCCTGACCCATACGGCTGAACACTTTCATCAGCCGGTGGAGAACTGCCTGCTGGTCGGCGATTCACGTAACGACGCTGAGGCGGCGCGGGCGGCGGGTATGCCCGTTGCCTGCGTGACCTACGGTTATAACGGCGATGAGCCCGTCCATTGCCTGGAGCCCGATGCGGTGCTGGACAACATGAGCGAATTATTGGATATTCTGGCGTAGCGTTGCGAGGGGTCAGAAGCACCATGCGGAAAACACTGCGGTGGGAGAGACGATGGCGTTGCTGCTGAAAGGCAGTGACTTCCTTATCTATCGCTCTAACGAGGTGATCCGTGATTCCAAAAGCAACCTTTGAGGCTTTGGCGCGCCAGGGCTACAACCGTATACCCCTTTCCCGTGAGGTCATCGCCGACCTCGATACTCCCTTGTCGGCCTATCTCAAGCTGGTCGATGGTCCCTATGCCTACCTGCTGGAGTCTGTGCAGGGCGGCGAGAAATGGGGCCGTTATTCCATCATCGGTCTTCCGGCACAGCAGATATTGCGAGTCACCCAGGGTGTTGTCACTGTTCATGTGGATGGCGTCGAGACCGAGCGAGCGACCCCGGCGGACCCCCTGGAATGGATCAGCGTCTTCCGCAGACGCTTCCGTGTGGCACCACTGGAAAATGCCGATGAGCGCTTCAGCGGTGGCTTGGTGGGCTATTTCGGCTACGACATCGTCCGCAGCATCGAACCCCGCCTCGCCCGCAGCACGCCCTTGCCCGACCCGCTGGGGTTGCCGGAAATACAATTGCTGGTGGCCGACGAACTGCTGATCTTCGATAACCTGCGCGGGACCCTCCGCCTGCTGGTGCATGCCGACCCCGCCCAACCCGAAGCCTGGGAGCGTGGCGCCGCCCGCCTGCGGGAGCTCCAGCAGCGGCTGCGCGAGTCGGTACCGCCATCCTCACCGCCGGTGAGCACCCGACACGTCCGCGAGGAAGATTTCACCGCCAGCTTCAGTCGTGAGGGGTATATGGCGGCGGTGCGCACCATCAAGGCATATATCGGCGCTGGCGACGTCATGCAGGTGGTGCCCTCCCAACGCCTGTCCACTCCGCTGACCGCGCACCCGCTGGATCTCTATCGCGCCCTGCGTGGCATCAACCCTTCTCCCTACATGTTTTATGTGGACCTGGGTGATACCCATCTGGTGGGCTCCTCGCCGGAGATACTGGTGCGCGTCGAAGAGGATCAGGTCACGGTGCGCCCCATCGCCGGCACCCGTCCGCGCGGCAAGACTCCCGCCGAAGATGAGGCGCTGGAGCAGGAGCTTCTCGCCGACCCCAAGGAGCGCGCCGAACACCTCATGCTCATCGACCTGGCGCGCAACGATGTGGGGCGTATCGCCGACACCGGTTCGGTGCGGTTGACCGATTCGTTCGGTATCGAACGCTACTCCCATGTCATGCACATCGTCTCGCAGGTAACAGGACGATTGCGCCCGGAACTGGACGCCATGGATGCTTTGCGAGCGACCTTTCCGGCCGGGACGGTTTCCGGTGCGCCCAAGATTCGCGCCATGGAAATCATCCGCGAGGTGGAGCCGGTAGCGCGCGGCGTCTATGCCGGAGCGGTGGGCTACTGGGGCTGGAATGGCAATATGGACACCTGCATCGCCATTCGCACCGCGGTCATCAAGGATGGCATGCTGCATATCCAGGCGGGCGGCGGCATTGTCGCCGACTCGGAACCCGCGGCGGAGTGGGAAGAAACCATGAACAAACGCCGTGCCATGTTCCGCGCCGTAGCACTGGCCGAAAACGGCCTCGACCCCGAAGGGAGGGCAGATCATGCTGCTCATGATTGATAACTACGACAGCTTCACCTACAACCTGGTGCAATACTTCGGCGAACTGGGGGCGGAAGTGCGGGTCGAGCGCAATGATTCCATCGACGTGGCGGCTATCGAACAACTGGCTCCCAGCCGCATCTGCATTTCGCCCGGCCCCTGTACGCCCAACGAAGCGGGCATTTCTCTGGAGGTCATTCGTCATTTCGCCGGAAAAATCCCGCTGCTCGGCGTTTGTCTCGGGCATCAGGCCATCGGTCAGGCTTTCGGCGGCAAAGTCGTCCGTGCCGACAAAGTGATGCATGGCAAGACCTCACCCATTTTCCATGACGGCAAAGGACTCTTCCGCGACTTACCCGACCCTTTTGCCGCCACCCGTTATCACTCCCTGATCGTCGAGCGCGCCTCTCTGCCGGATACGCTGGAGGTGACGGCCTGGACCGCGGCAGGAGAAATCATGGGCTTGCGCCACCGTACCCTGGATGTGGAGGGCGTGCAGTTTCACCCCGAGTCCATTCTCAGCGAACATGGCAAGACCTTGCTGCAACACTTTCTGCAAGGGGGCGCGCGATGATCGTCCGGGACATACTGGAGCAAATCGTGGCGGGGCAGGACTTGTCGCGCAAAGAGACGGAAACGGTCTTCGCCGCTATCATGGCCGGAGCATGGACTCCCGCGCAGATCGGTGCTCTGCTCATGGGACTCCGCATGAAGGGGCAGCGGGTCGAGGAACTGGTGGGCGCCACCCAGGCTTTGCGCGCCTGTATGACGCGGGTAGAAGTCTCTACCGATCACCTGCTGGATACCTGCGGTACCGGCGGTGACGCACTGAGCACCTTCAACATATCGACGGTGTCTGCGGTGGTGGCGGCGGCCGGCGGGGCGCGGGTGGCCAAACACGGCAACCGTTCCATGGTCAGCCGCAGCGGCAGCGCTGACGTGCTGGAAGCCGCGGGTCTGCGCATGGACATGAGCCCCGCAGAAGTCGCCGACAGTATCGAGCGCATCGGTATCGGTTTTCTATTCGCGCCGGCGCACCATGGCGCCATGCGTTATGCCGTTGGTCCGCGCAAGGAGCTCGCCATCCGTTCGTTGTTCAACCTCATGGGACCACTGAGCAACCCGGCGGGGGCGCCGCATCAGGTACTCGGCGTTTATGCCGAGCGCTGGCTGATTCCCATGGCCGAAGCCGCCCGGGAACTGGGATCACGCCATGTGCTGGTGGTACATGGGCACGATGGCCTGGATGAGATCAGCCTGTCCGGGCCATCAGACATAGCGGAGTTAAAGGACGGGATGATCAGTCGCAGCCGGATTCAGCCGGAGGACTTCGGGCTGTCATCAGCACCGCTGGCGACCCTGCAAATCGACAGCGTGGCGGCCGCTCTGGCGGCGGCGGAAGAAGTATTGCAGAATCGCCCCGGCCCGCGTCGTGACGTAGTTCTGCTCAATGCCGGGGCCGCCCTCTATGCGGCGGACGTGGTCCCCGATATGGCGGTGGGCGTGGTGGTCGCCCGGGCTGTGCTCAAATCCGGCGCCGCCTGGGATAAGTGGCAGGCTTTGTTGGGCAGGACTTCACAGGGATAAGACATGACCGACATACTTCAGGAAATCATTGCCCATAAGCGGGAGGAGCTGGTGGAGCGCCAAACCCGTCTGGGCCTTGCGGAGCTGCAGGCGGCAGTGGCCCTGACGGCACCGCCGCGCAACTTCGTCGGCGCCGTTCGCGCCAGAATGGCCCAGGGACAGCCCGCAGTGATCGCCGAAATCAAAAAGGCATCGCCGTCGGCGGGGGTAATCCGCGAAGACTTCAATCCGGTGACCATTGCCCAAGACTACGCCGCCCATGGCGCAGCCTGCCTGTCGGTTCTGACCGATGAACACTATTTTCAGGGCGCCGACCTCTATCTCGCCGCCGCCCGTGAGGCCTGCCCACTGCCCGTGCTACGCAAGGATTTCTGCATCGATCCCTATCAGGTCTGGGAAGCACGGGCCATTGGGGCCGACGCCATCCTGCTCATCGTTGCGGCCCTGAGCGATGCCGAGCTGCAGAGTCTGGAGGCAACGGCGCAGAGCCTGGATCTGGCGGTGCTGGTGGAGGTGCATGATGCAGCCGAGTTACAGCGCGCACTAAAATTGCGTACCCCACTGATCGGCATCAATAACCGGGATCTGCGGCGTTTTGTCACCGAAATTGAAACCACGCTGAAACTGCTCCCCGAGATTCCCCGAGAGCGGATCGTCGTCACCGAAAGCGGCATCCGCAGCCGGGAGGAGGTGGCCACCCTGCGCGCCGCGGGAGTCGGTGCCTTTCTCGTGGGCGAGGCATTTATGCGCACCGCCCAGCCGGGAGACGCCCTGCAACACCTGTTTTTTGACTAAACGCAGTTTACACGGCTAGTTGATTGTCATTAAATGGGAATCGGTAGTTTCCGGGAATAGGGAGCAAAGAGTGGAAGCACGCGTACAATGGATGGGTCCCGGGCAGATGAGCTTCGTCGCCGATGCCGACAGCGGTCACGCCCTGGTCATGGATGGCGCCGCCGAGATCGGCGGACGTAATCTCGGCCCGCGCCCCATGGAGCTCCTGCTGATGGGCCTGGGCGGATGCTCCAGTATCGATGTGGTGATGATTCTTCAGAAGTCCAGGCAGGATATCCGCAGCTGTGTGGTGGAGCTGGCGGCCCAGCGGGCGGAGCAGGACCCGAAGGTGTTCACCGGGATTCATCTGCATTTTGTGGTATCCGGCAAGGCGCTCGATCCCAAGCGGGTAAGTCACGCCATCGGCCTATCCGCAGAAAAATATTGCTCGGCCAGCATCATGTTGGGTAAAACTGCGGCGATCACCCATGACTATGAGATTCGAGAAGAATGCTGAGGATGCCTCCATGCTACTGAGTAAAACCAGCGAATACGCCTTACAGGCCCTGATCTACCTCGCGGCACAGCCATCCGGGGAGCCGGTGCTGAGTCGGGACATATCCGATTATCTACACGTCCCCGCCCAGTATCTGGCGAAGATCCTGCAGGATCTGGCCAAGCGCGGGGTGCTCGATTCCTTCAAGGGCCGCGGCGGCGGCTTTGTCCTGCGCCCCGGAGCAGGACAGATGAACATCCTCGACATCATCGAGATCGTGGAAGGACAGCCGTTTGGTCAGGGCTGCGTACTCGGCCTCAAGGCCTGCGCGGATGAAACCGCCTGCCCCGTGCATACCCAGTGGAAGCCGCTCAAGGCGGAGGTAATCGACCTGCTCGGCAGGCAGACCATCGCCAGCATGGCCGAGGCCGTAATGGCCGGTCGTTATCGCATCCACTTGGCGGGTGGGGCCCAACTGCATATCCGCCCGGCGCCGACATCCGGCAATGGTTTTTCCTGAGCCATCAGATCCATAGCGCCCCCCGCGTCAGAACCTTCGAAAAAACCCCCATCGCCAGGCGGATGGGCATGGGGAGTTTTTCCGCGCCCATTTCTTCCGCTTTTGCAGCATGCCCGACTTCGTCATCGCGCATCTGCGCCACGATGGCGCGACTGCGGCCATCGTCGGCAGAGAGTTCATCCAGATGGCTGTTGAGATGTTCTTCCACCTGGTTTTCTACCGCAACGACCAGGCCAAGATTGCTGGCGCGGCCACGCCGGGCGGCGAGAAAACCCATGCTCCAGCCCGCACCGTACCAGAGCGGAGCAAGCAAGCTCGGGCGGCTGTCCAACTCCCGCAGGCGGGCTTCACACCAGCGCAGATGGTCTTCTTCCTCGGTGCGCGCTCGCTGCAGTTGCACCTGTAATTCAGGGTCATCGGTGCCGGTTGCCTGGCCGGTATAGAGTGCCTGCGCCATGATCTCGCCCGCGTGGTTTACCCGCATCATGCGTCCGGCCCGTTGTCGCTCCCAGGGGCGCAGGAGGGTATCGGGAATATCCCTGGCCGGATAGGGTCGATCACTGCCCACCTGCTGTCCGGTCAGGGTACGCAAGGCGTTATCGATATTGGCAATGACTTGATCGCTGAACATGACACCTCCGCACGCTGTCAGTAAGGATTAATTAGGGTATGATGTCCTTCTATGGATAGAGGGTCAACGCTTATGGATGGTGCTTTTTATCAACGGCATCTGTTCGTTTGCCTGAATCAGCGCGAGAACGGCGAGCGCGCCTGCAATAACAGCGGCATCGCCGAAGAGGTGTTTCATGCGGCGAAGCAGCACGCCAAAGCGCTCGGCATTCACGGTGAAAAACAGGTGCGCGTCAACCGCTGCGGCTGTCTGGGGCGCTGTGATGAGGGCCCGATTGCCGTAGTCTACCCGGATGCCGTCTGGTACACCTACGTGGATGCCGACGATATTCGCGAGATCGTCGAGTCTCACCTGCGCGACGGCGTACCCGTCGAACGGTTGCGGATCTGATGCTGCCCATCGATCGAAGTCATCTCTATGATGGTGGTGAACTCGCTAGCCCGGAATGTGTGGGCGAGCGGGTCATCATTCCGGGTCCCGCGGGTGATCTGGAGGGTGTCACAGCTTGCCCCGACAAAGAGACACGCGGTGCGGTGGCGGTCATTCTCCATCCGCACCCCCTTTACGGCGGTACCTTGAACAACAAGGTCGTGTATTATCTCAGCAAAACCTGCAATCAGCTGGGCGTCCCGTCGTTGCGCTTCAATTTTCGCGGGGTGGGCGGGAGTACGGGCGTCTATGATGATGGCCGTGGTGAAACCGAGGATTGCCTGGCGGTGCTCGACTGGGTGCAGGAGCGCCGCCCCGGCTTCGATATCTGGCTCGCCGGATTTTCCTTCGGAGCGTATGTGGCCTACCGCAGCGTGCACCGCCATCCACGTATCAGCCGTCTTCTGACCGTCGCCCCGCCCGTCAATCTCTTTGATTTCACGGTGCTGCCAGCACCTTCCTGCCCGTGGACCCTGATTCAGGGCGAACTGGACGAACTGGTACCCGCCACGAGCGTAGAAAACTGGGTTGATACACTGCCCGTCCGGCCCAGGCAAATTTTGCTTCCCGCAGACCACTTCTTTCATGGTCAGCTCAATGCGCTGCAAGGGGCACTGTTGGCGTCCCTCAGTGAAGAAGTAAGCGAGATGGGAGTCAGCAGCCCCTGTCGTGAATCCAGCTTTTCTTGAACTACGGGCGCTGCATAAGCGTTATGGCGGGCGCGAGGTGCTGCGCGGGGTAGACCTCGCCGTCGCCGCCGGGGAATGCTTCGCCCTGGTCGGCCCCAACGGGGCGGGTAAAAGCACTACGGTACGGGCGATCCAGGGGCTGACGCCAACCGATGGCGGAGAGGTTCGTATCGATGGCCGGACGCTCGCAGAAATGGGACGCACGGCGCGGACGGGCATGGGGGTGGTGCCCCAGACGGATAACCTGGACCCCGATTTTACCGTACAGGAAAACCTCTGGACCTACGGCCGCTACTTCGGCCTGCCGAAAGCGCTGATCCGCCAGCGCAGCGCCGAGTTACTGGAGTTCATGGCCCTCAGCGGCTACGCCACTCAGCCGATTCATGCCCTGTCCGGTGGTATGCAGCGCCGCCTGACCATCGCCCGCGCTCTGATCAACGCCCCCAAGTTGTTGCTGCTGGACGAGCCCACCACGGGACTCGACCCTCAGGCCCGTCATCTCATCTGGCAGCGTCTGCGCGAATTGCGGCGACAGGGCACCACCCTGTTGCTGACCACGCATTATATGGACGAAGCGGAACGTCTGGCGGATCGGGTCGGGATCATCGATCATGGCCGGATTCTGGCGGAAGACAGTCCACGTGGCTTGATCGCCACCCATATCCCCGGGGGTGTCGTCGAATTGCGCCGGGTGGATGGTGATCTGCCGGACCCGCAGGATCTGCATCGCCAGTGGGTGAGCTTCAGTGAGCGCGTGGGCGACACCCTGATTTGCTACGGGACGAATCTGACCCCGCTGCTGACGCACTTTGGCGATGATCCGGCCTATCGCTGGATACAGCGTCCCGCCAGCCTGGAGGATGTGTTCCTGCGCCTGACGGGACGCGATCTGCGGGAGGAAACCGAATAATGCCGATACGTGACGCCTTGCCGGGGGCCGGGGCGCTGGCCGTACTGCAGCGCAACTTCGGTGTCTGGCGCAAGTTGCTGGTGCCGAGCCTGCTCGGCAACTTCGGTGACCCGCTCCTTTATCTGCTGGCGCTGGGTTACGGCCTGGGGCACTTCGTCGGGCAGATGGACGGAATGCCCTATATCACCTTCATCGCCTCGGGCATCGTCGCCAGCAGCGTGATGAACACCGCCAGCTTCGAGGGTCTGTACTCGGCCTTTACCCGGATGAGCGCCCAGCACACCTACGCAGCGATGCTGGCTACCCCCTTGCGGGTCAGCGACATCCTCGCCGGTGAGGTGGCCTGGTGCGCCGTCAAAGGGCTGATCAGTGCCGTGGCCATCATCATCGTCGCCAGTCTTTTTGACGCCATACAGGGCCCCTGGGTGATCCTGACGCTGCCGGTCATTTTGCTCGCGGGGCTGAGCTTCGGCGGGGTGGCGCTGGTCATCACGGCACTGGCACGCAGTTATGATTTTTTCATGTATTATTTCACTCTGGCGGTGACGCCGATGTTTCTCTTCTGCGGCGTTTTCTACCCCCTCCAATCGCTGCCGCCCTTCGCTCAGGACATCGCAGAGGTGCTGCCGCTGACCCATGCGGTGGCCCTGCTGCGGCCGCTGCTGACCGGGCATCTGCCCCATGAGGTGCTGTACCACACGGGCGTGCTGCTGCTGTACACCCTGGTGGCCTATGTGCTTGGGTGGCGTCTGCTCAGTCGCCGGTTGC
Organism: Acidithiobacillus ferrooxidans ATCC 23270; assembly: GCF_000021485.1. Taxonomy (NCBI): domain Bacteria; kingdom Pseudomonadati; phylum Pseudomonadota; class Acidithiobacillia; order Acidithiobacillales; family Acidithiobacillaceae; genus Acidithiobacillus; species Acidithiobacillus ferrooxidans. The sequence continues at coordinate 2,914,018 of NC_011761.1, read as the reverse complement.
TGCGCTGACTCGCACCCGACTTCTGGATCGCATTGGAACATATTGACGGGAAAATATTTCCCCTTGATACTCACGGTCAAATAATTTGACAGAGGGGTGGGGATGGGTACAGCGGCGCTTTGGGCACTATCACTCGTCGGATTATGTATCCTGCCTGCGGGGGTAGCTGTTGCCGCTAAAGGCTCTGCACTGATGATCGCTCCTGGTCTTTGGCGAATTGTCTCGGATATTCACGGCCCCATGCAGCAGCACGCTACACTCACCCAGGAAGCCTGCTGGAATGCTCGTACCGGCAGCGCGCAAGCATTTATCCCGAATGTCGGCAAAACCAAATTCACGGAAACCGAAAATACGGTCACGAACTCGGCCAATCATACAACGGTGCTTATTCACAGTTTACAAACCATACCTAATGGGACCGTAACCCAGGACATCAAAATGATCTTCAGTGACGATCGCAGCAGGCTGCATCGCGCCACCATGACCGGTTCCGGCGACCTGAAATTTTCAGCAACACCGGTATTGGACGAGCATTTTACCCAGCGTGGGCGCTGGATCGCAGCGGACTGCCCGATCGTATTGCCACAAGCAACTATGCAGACGGTTCAGCAACCGGAAATGCCTGCCCTGCAAAAACTGCAGGCTCTGGCACAACAGTTAAAAGCCGAGGACCCTAATCCCAGCCGGAAATAAAAACTCGACAATCGCTGATTTCTCGGTGGGGGGCGTACCGAGAAATTGTGTACGGCTATAGCGTGCTCTTTTCTTTTTTCCGTCCCGGCACACTATGTCGGGGACCGCGGCATAGTGGAAGCATGAAGCCCGAAGTCTATTATAACTTCCCACTTTTTGTAGATAACGATTTGTAGAGCCCAGGCGTTGGATTCTTCGCCCTCGACATGCCAGGGAAGGTTGCGCCATTTCGGTCACATGCAACTTGACAGAAACGTCTGTAAACGTTTTAATCTGCGTCTCGCGGGGCGCTTTAGCTCAGCTGGTTAGAGCAGCGGAATCATAATCCGCGTGTCCGGGGTTCGAGTCCCTGAAGCGCCACCATACAAATCAATAAGTTACACACATAAACCTTGCGGAAAAAACCATTGGCACAGATGGGTGGCACAGTAAAACCCTTCTGGCTCGGTGGACAAAAAATCCTCGTGTCGTAGCAAAACCCCTGTAACCGTCGGATGTGTCTGCGCTTGAGTTTGGCACAGCCCCTATTTCCTTGTCTGAAATCCATCAGAACAAGACGGGTGAATGGCGACCATCAATCGCCGTGGCGAGTATTGGCGGGTGCCGATCCGCAAACTGGGCTACCCGTATCTGTCAGCCACCTTTGATACCAAGGCCGAAGCCACGGCCTGGGCACTCATGAAAGGAGCCGAGCTGGATCGACAGACCCTCGAAGAAGCCTGCCAGCGCGTAGAAGCCCGACACTTCTGTCTTGCTGATGCCCTGCGTGCTATGAAGTAGACGTGTTGCCGGACAAAAAAACCGCCACACAACGCCGTGAGTTGGTCATCATGGCCGACCAGACGGATCAAGCGTTGGACCATCCAGCCATCTTGTTCACAAGTTTCTGATAATCGATGCTCCCCGCGCGCCATCACATAATAGCGTCATTCTTTCTCACCGGCCTGATAGGCATTTACCGGCGCATCTTTTTGCGCGGAATAGGCCTTGAGGTAGGCCATGACCCGCGCGTAGGATTTGCGCCCCTTGCTCGCGATCCACTCCTGTTTCATCTGCTCTGGACCGGGAACCTTGAGCAGCGTGGTCGGCGTATAAGTGTCGGCCTTGCTCGGGGCGGGAAGACCTGCGCCGTTTGGGGTCTGATGTTCTTTGTACCAGGCCGTCTCGTTGGCGGTCAGGTAATGTCCGGTGGCGCCCGCCTCGCGGCGCAGCAACGTATAGTGATCACATTTCCCCGCATTGAAGGTGACTGGCACCTGCATGGGCAAAACCTGGGTAGGCGCGAAGTCCGGATGGTTCGTCCATATCCCCGAGAATACGCCGGCATTCTGATCCCACTGAGACATGGGCGGCAGGCCGAAGATGGCCTCGGTGGTCTTGAGGATGTTCACCTGGGAATAGAGACTGGTTTCGAGATAGCCTTTTTTCACCCAGGGTCCCATGGCCAAAGCGAAGGTCCGGTGGGCGTTGATGTGGTCGGCGCCGGACTGCGCGTCGTCTTCGGTCAAAAACACCACCATATGCCTCCACTCGGGTGTCGTGGAAAGATAATGAATGAACTTTGCCGTAGCATAGTCATTATTGGCCACATAGTAATCCGGCGTGTAGTAGCAGGATTTGCGTCCCGCAGTGTGATCATCCGGTAACCAGATATAGATGAAGTGCGGGAATTTCGAACCGGGGTGGGCCTTGAGCCAGTTTACCGCCATCTTTTCCCGATAGGTGTCGAGGATCATCCGGTCCCAGCCCGGGAAACCCGTCGCGAGATGCTGGTCCATGGCCTTGGAGATGTTGCCTGCTTGGGAACGGGAGACAAACTCCCCGAAGTCCTCGAACGATACCTGGTGGCTCAGCAGGTCGTTGAAGAGAAAGAGACGGGCCGGAAAGCTGATCCAGGGATTGGACCACTTGCCCAGTGCCGAGAGGTTCTCATAGATGGCATAGGGATTGTCGACACCCAGGGGCACCCCACCCGTACCCGTCGCCCCGCCGGGAACCAGAGATTGGGTCCAGCCGGGATTGGCCACGAGTCCGCGACCGGAGTAGTACTCCGGCCAGGTGCGTTGCACGAAATCCGAATCCGATGCCGATGTGGTCCACTGATGGCCTTGGGCGGTTACCTCACCGTCGGCCATGAAATTCACGAAGAGCGTATTGTGATGGGCGAGGTGATAGAGGTTCGGCAACTCTTGGGATCCGTAGAGATCCAGATGCGGATCGGCCCAGGCGCCTGCCGTCTGGTCATCGCCAAAATCCTCATCGAAGGTTTTGTTCTCGCGCAGGATGAAAACGACGTAGTGGATATGCTTGCGCAGGAAGGCGTCTGTTTTCACATCCTCTGTGTGACGTGTCTCCTGCTGCGCGGGAGTAAAGCCATCGTTTTGCAGGCTTTCCTGGGTCCATGCGGGAAGATGGAACATGAGATGCTGAAGGCGGACTCTTTGCACCAGACCATCCATCATGTTCCCGACCCACTGGTGCTCCACATTGGGACCAGAGCCGAGACCCTTGGCGGCGACGATGTACAGCGCATGATGCGCATGCGTGATGGCGGTGGGATACCAGCCCGTGGGGATCAGTCCCAGGTTCTTACCCGTCTGATCGTTATAGACGGCAACATCGTTGTTGCCGGCGTTGGCCACAAAGAGATTGCCCTCCGTAATGGTCAATCCGTCCGGATAACTGCCCGGCGGCGCATCGGGATAGGGGCTGTCGTTGATGAAACCCTTGACCCGCAAATCGGCGCTATCGATCTCAGCCACCCGGTCGATGTTGGCCAGCGCTACGAACACATAGGGCGAATGGGGTACCGCCGCTAGAGCGGTCGGATGCACACCCGCCTGGGTATTGTTAGGGCCTGTCGGAGGTCCGACACGAACCGTACCCAGCAGCCTCATGGTTTCGGGATCAACTACCGCTACGGCATTACCACCCCACAGGCTGACCACCAGCTTCTTTCCGCCATCGGCAAAAGTCACTGCGAAGGGATAGGGTCCAACATTGAGGTAATCGGTCTTGCCAGTTTGGAGGTTGATACGGGCCAGACTGTTGGACAGCATACCCGTCACATAGAGGTGTCTACCCCGGTGCCCAACGGCGATGGAGTCCGGATAAAAGAGTCGCGGCTTACCGATATGGTGTCCCTGGTATGTATAAGGATACTGGGCCTTGGGGAAAGGCTGCCAAGCCAGGGGATAGCGGCGTAGAAGTTTGAGGTTACCGTCCTGAACGGTGAATGCCGCGACGTCGCTGCCGCCACCCCCCGCAACGTAAATGGTGTGATCGGGTCCGACCGCCATGCCCTGAAAAAAGCTTTGATGGCCAATGACGTTGTCGCGCAGATTCGTGGCGTCCGTAGGCAGGGGGGCCTCTTTTGGGGCACCCTTTTTGTATGCGGCGATCTCAGCCACCTGTTCCAAGGTCTTCTGTTTGTAGAGCGTAATGGTCTGCGCCCGGGTCGCGCCGTTTGCCATGGCCGCCACATAATGCCCCACAGGCACGACCGCGGTCACAAAATTGGGGGCGCCGTTGACAAGACCCACGGGGCTGACGATCCGCCCCGTGGGCAACACATGGGTCACCCGGTCCTGGTTCGCCGTATGGACATGAATCGGGGCATTGATATCGCGTGTATTTGAAAGCCCCACATAGGCGAAAGTCGGCACTGAAAACATCACGGTGGAACCAACAGCAAATGCTACGATGGAATTCCATTTTTTCACGGCAGTATATCCTGATCATTTATCGAGAGTGGGCGGAAAGATGCACCGCCACATCAACCGCGTTCATATTATTACCACTCCCATGCTAAAACTTCACCGTCACGCTGCCGAACACGAAGCGCGGCATGCCTTCCAGGACGGATAGGTAGGTATTGCCATAATAATCGGTATTGCTGGAACCCTTAGGAAAATACCGGCGATTCAGCAGGTTGTCGATATTCAGCGCCAACTTCACATTTTTCACATAATCGGCGTGGACCGGTATCGTGTCCTCTACACCCAGGTTCAGCAGGAAATAGGGCGGTATGGTCTGGCTGGTCGGGGTGCCGGCAAATTGCTGGTTGATATACTGACTGGAAATGTATTTTCCATCGATATGCGCGTGCAAATGATGGTATCCCCAGTCCAGGCCCACATTGAACATATTTTTCGGAACATTCGCCAAGGGCTGTCCGGCCAGAACGTTGCCGGCATAGCTAGAGTTGAAGGAAGAGGTAAATACCGCTTGGTTATAGGAGTAGTTCGCAAAGGCCGTCCAATGGCCCAGTAGGAAGTGACCGAGACGCTGCTCCAGGGCCAATTCCGCCCCTTCGTACCGCGAACTGCCGCCGTTATAAGTATTGCTCACTCCGGAAGCATTGGTGTTCGTGAGGAAGGTATTCTGAAACTGTTCCCGATAGGCGTTGAGACTGCCCACGAATCCCCGATGACGGTAACGCATCCCGAGTTCATAATCCGTGACATATTCCGGCTGCACGGTTACGGGTACCACAACGTATTGACCGGCATTGTTCTGTTCGGCAATGTTGCCGTAATAGGCGCCAATATTCGGGAACTTGATGTTTCGGCCCCAAGAGCCGTAGAAACTCAGGCCATGAAGGGGGACATAGCTGATGCCAATGGTCGGAGAGGTAAATGCCTGACTGTTCGCTACGGTCCCGCCGATCGGGTAATAGAAGCCGATGTTATCGGAGCTTGTCGTATAAGCATACAGATACTTTATGCCCGGGGTGATATGCACCTTGCCGCCCAGCAGGCTGATGTTGTCCTGGATATAGACCGATGAGAGCAGGCGAGTGTCATGTTCATCCCAGGCACTGTTGAACTGAGACACCTTCGGCATGGCATAAGACCCGTACCAGTATTCCGCACTGTGGAGCATCCCGTAGGAAACATTGCCGCCGAGAGTTACCCGATTGTGCGGCAGGAGGAACTGGGCCTTGGGGGAAAAACCAAGGCCGTTGGAGATGTCTTCGTACAGGTGATAATTGGTGCCATAGTGGGTCGACCCGAAGATGGCGCTGGGATCATAGGTGGGAGGAACTGGATAGGAGAGCCAGAAGGGATAGCCGGTACTCTGGTTGGGGAGGTAGTAAGGCTGAGTGGCACTTTGATCGAAAGCCGGGTTCGCATAGGAGGTGCGATGGTAGTTGTTGTTTTGCACGTATACCTTTGCGCCCAGGATCACATGGCGGTTGATGACGCTCTTATCGCCCAGGATGGCCGTTAGTTCGGTATCGGTATTCGAGGTGGTGGAATAATTCAACGGCCATTGGTAGCTGTAACCATATTGCGAAATCAGGGCCTGCGGCACGCTATGCGGGGTATAACCCACGTTGCGGTTGACGATCACATACGCCGACATTCGGGACATACCGTGGTCGTAGGGCAGGATCCCGGCGTAGTAGTAGTTGGTGTTCTGGTTGCCGGAATTTTGCAGCCAGCCGTTGCTGGTCTGCCGATTGTACGCGAACAGAGAACGGAAGCCGTCGATGGACCCGGTGTTGAATGAGGCATTCCACTGAAAGGTGCCGAAACTGCCGTAACCTGCGCCTACCGACCCGCCCATGGTCTTGCTCGGTTTGCGCGGCTGATAATTGATGGTGCCGCCTAGGGAGTTGTACGAGTTGACCGAAGGATTGTTGATCCCGTTGTAGATGTTGATGCCGGAAATATCGTTGAGGGTCAGGGGAATGGCGTTGCGATTCGATGCCTGATTCGTGGCTCCGCCGTTGAACATGTCATTGAGAGGGATGCCGTCGAAGGTCTCGGAGAACTGCCCACTGTTGAAGGCGCGGAAGGTGATGGTGCTGCGCACGCCGTTGGGACCGGTACTGTATGCGTTTATCGACGGCTTCGTGGCGAGAATCGTTTGGGCATTCTGCATCGGCGAGGCGCGCCGCACCGCTTTGGCACTAATGACGTGCTCCGAGTAGGTAGCCTTTAAGGGGACGTTCTTCTTATTGGCGATAGCCTTTGCCTTTTGGGATACTTGGCCGACCTGAATAGCGGTTTCCCCGTTGTCTCCTTGCGCATAGGCCTGGGGCATCAGGGCAATCATTCCAACGCTGGCCAGGGCCAAGAGCAGTGGGCGATGATGGAAATCTATCATAACTGTTATCTCCTTGCGCGATGCTGTATCTGTGGCTAACTGCCTTATCGACAAGAATAACGTAACACTGTGACAGTATGATGAAATTGGAATGACATTCTCGTGACATTTTCAACTTTTCTCATAAAAATCCCGCCAGAATGGGGTGAATGAGGAGGATTATTATGGCATTTTTGGCGATTGGTTGATCTGTTGTAGCAAGACGCCGATCAGTGATGAGTGGTTTTCATTATTCTTTGGCTTGGATCTGCAAATGACGCATGATCTGGTCCTAACTCTTTGGTCGGGATATGACCTGTGGCGCCCACTTCCTGCCTCAGGATGAGGCGATTCGCGCATTTGCCGGGTTGAAAGTCACTTGTCGAGGCCTATAGTGGCCGCATGGGCACAGAGGTTCATATGCTGCCACTTCAATCCTCTGGAAGAGGTGCGCGTGGGGACCGAATGGGAAGTCAGGGATGTCATGAACATCGCCATGATGATCGTGGACCAGAACGGAAAGAGCCTCAGTGATCACCACCAAAAAAACGGGCTTTGCCCCTGCTGACCAGTGTGATCTGTCACGTGCTCTATGCTGATGGACGAGTCCCCGAGTCTGGGGAAAATGGACATCTTCCAGGATGCCACCGCGTTCTTCGCGGGCTACAACGTCAGGCTCTTCCTCATCACCCAGAGCAAGACCCAGATCGGACAGAATCCGTGGATGACCCTGGTGAATTTCCAGAGTCGAACGGCAGCTGTTCCATACCTCACCTCTCGCAATAAGCATTTCCTTCAACCACTACCCTGCCCCTTTCCGTCCCGCCCCGGCCGACTACGGGCCCAGGGACGACCTTGGCGGCTAACGCCATGACTGGCATCGGCCGCGCCAATGGGACGACATTCGTATTGATGAATACCTGCCCCAGACGCGCGCCATGGTAGCCCAGCGCCGTGCAATTCTGCTGTGCTTGTTTCCGGTACCGGCGCAGTCCCCGCAGCTCGGCCGTTCTCAGCGCCTTGTGTATAGCGACGGAAGGTGCTGCATACTGCATCCCGACCAAGTGTAACCGGGATTGCAGCGTGCCCAGCAAGGGGAGCAACACCGCCGGATCCGGGCTTTGCACGGCCAGATCTTCCCGTACCAGCCAGGGTGCATCGGTCTGGCCTGTCGCCTGCGTCTGGTACCCGGCGCTACGCCAGGTAATCCCAGGCACCGATTGCAGCCGGGCTTTTGCCCAGGACACGTCCTGATTGACCATGGCGGCCAACTTCGCCGGGCTTCTCCCCGATGCCTCCGCCTGCAGGTCGGCATGCAATACCGTCCTGGGCGCCCGATAATGTGTCATCACCTGGAAATGGACGCTGGTGAGGGCCAGCGTCGGCACCTTCGCCACAGCCAGGCCCGGCAACCCCAAAAGCAGCCACAGCATATGCGTGCGCCTCATGCTGCCTCCGCCGCCTGCCTGTCCCGCGCAAATTGCGCCTGCAACATGGAAATGTCTGTCGGGTTGTTCAGGATCATGCCCATTTCTCGATTCCCCTCAAGTGACGAAAGGTTTACGGTACTGTGAAGTATGAAGTAGGGCAATGCCATTGGCGGCATCTCTAACTAGACAAATTTGGGATTACCAAAGCGTGAATCTAATACGCATTAGACTAACCGGCCTTCCTTCATATCCTCAAAAGCCTGGTATATTTCCTCCCGAGTATTCATGACAAATGGTCCATACTGGACAATTGGCTCATGCAACGGCTGGCCCGCAATCAGCAGTAAGCGTGCACTCGTAAGCGCCTTGATGTCCACACCGTCGGTTTCCGGGCCATTCTCGAGTATGGCCATGCGCTGGACAGACACAGGTGTGCCGACGATTTCCAGGGTTCCGCGATATGCATAAAGAAAGGCGTTGTAATCAGCCGGCAGTTGCTGTTTGAAATGTGCGCCTTCCGGCAATTGCAGGTCCAGATAGAGTGGATTTGTGCTCTCCCGCGTTACCGCGCCAGTGACTCCATGACTCTCTCCGGCAATTACCGTGACGACGACTCCTTCCTGAGTCACAAAGCGCGGTAAATCTGCGGCAGAGAAATCGCGATACCACGGCGGTGCCATCTTGTCCTGGCTCGGCAGGTTGAGCCAGAGCTGAAATCCCTCCATGACGCCTTTTTCCTGTTCCGGAATTTCCGAGTGAATCACGCCTCGCCCTGCGGTCATCCATTGCACGCCTCCGCTTTCGAGCAACCCTTCGTGTCCCGCACTGTCACGATGACGCATTTTGCCCGATATCATATACGTGATGGTCTCGAAGCCGCGGTGCGGATGATCGGGAAACCCGGCAATGTAGTCACCTGGATCGTCGCTACCGAAAGCGTCGAGCATCAGAAAGGGATCCAGCCGGTGCTGCAAGGATTGGTTTAAAACCCGGGTTAATTGAACGCCCGCGCCGTCAGAGGTGGCCTGTCCCGCCACGATACGCTCAATCGTCCTCGAGCGACGGACGGATTCCGATGGCAAACCGATGTTCTCCATGGGTTATACTCCCAGCTTTTGGGTAATTTCGGCCACTTGCCACCCCTGAAAACGGGCGATGGCCAGCTCGTTGGCACCGGGCGGACGGCTGCCATCTCCTTTGGATAGTGTCGTGGCACCATAGGGTGTACCTCCGCTGATTTCGCCCATGTTCATCAGTTCCTGGCAGATGTAGGGGACACCAACCACGGTCATCCCCTGATGGAATAGGAAAGTGTGGGAAGAAGTGATGGTGGTTTCCTGACCACCATGCTGCGTGGCCGTGCTGGCAAAAACGCCGCCAATCTTGCCGACCAGTTTACCTTCCTGCCAGAGATTGCCGGTACGGTCGAGAAAATTACGCATTTTCCCGCTCCGCGTCGCGCCAGAGTCATCCCGTGCGCCATCGGCGATGGCCCCGGCCATGGTTTCGATATGCCTCGAAAGGCTGTGATATGGCGCCAGCATTTTGCTCATGATGGTCTCCTCGTGTTGGCCAATATTGCCCAAGAGTAAAGACGGTTAGTATATCTTGTAAAGTAGGTACTATCAGGTAACTACTACCAGGCAGCCCTGGAAAGAGGTGGCATGGCCTAACCCGGCTATGGATTGGAATTCTCTGACCAATCCCGGAGAGGGCGCGGCATGGACCAATACGAAAGCATAGAACTCCTGTGGCGGCCTGGAGACGGTCCACCCTGTCGTGGGCTGCTATAATGGGACGGAAAGATACAAAACCTGTCCTGCACTCAAATAACGGGTGCAGGGCGGATTTAACTGGTTTGATACTTTCAGTGTGGCGGTTCCATCGGCCAGTTTCCCGGAACACGGGGTGCCCAGGGTGGTATGGGCGGGAGGAGGTGAAGCATGCAACGCGTAGCGGGTGCCGTGATGGGCGCCCTGATTGGTGATGCACTGGCTTTGGGGTGTCATTGGTACTACGACCTTGCCGAACTGCGGCGGGAATGTGGCCCCTGGATTACCGACTATCTCACGCCGCGCCCCGACCGTTATCACGGTGGCCTGCGTGCCGGCGACATCTCGCAAACCGGACTGCTGCTGGTCATGCTGATGGAGTCGTTGGTGCACTGCGCGGGTTATGAGGAGGACGATTTCACCCGTCGGCTGGATACGGAACTGTTCCCGCAGTTGGATGGCACGCCCATGCAGGGACCGGGGGGCTACACCAACCAATCCATTCGGGAGGCCTGGCGTAAGCGCGTGCCAGAGCATCGCCCATGGGGAGAATGCGCCGGGGATGCGGACACGACGGAGGGTGCCGAACGCGCCGTTGCCATCGCTGCTCTTTATGCCCTGCAGCCGAAAAAAATGGCGGAGGCCGTGTGTAGCAACATCATCCTGACCCAGCATGATCCGGCCATTGTCGCCATGAGCGTCGCCTTCAACGCCGTTCTGGCCCAGTTGGTTTCTGGCGTTTCGTTGACGCCGCAGATTGGCGCCACGCTCATGGCGCAGGTGCGCAGCGGAGCCCTGCCATTCCACATGGTTACCCAAGGCCACTTGCAGCCACCGCCGCAGGGTGGCGAAAGGATGCAGGTCGGTCAGTTCACGTCGCCCGACGCCCTGCTCACGGCCGGATACGCCGCGCTGGCCGCCGCGGATCCCGACATCGTCATTGAGCCCGCCTGGAAGGTGAGCCTGGTTTACGGCATGCCCTGCGCCATTTACCACCAACTGCCGGCGGCTTACTACCTGGCCAGTCGTTTCCGGGAAGATTATGAATCAGCCGTACTGCACGCCATCAACGGGGGTGGACAAAACATGTCCCGCGCGATGTTGACGGGCGCGCTCGTGGGTGCCCAGGTAGGTCTGGAGGGAATTCCCCGTCGTTTCATCACCGGGCTGCGTGACGCCCAGCGCTATCTGGCGCTGGCGGCGGAACTGGAGCAATGGGCGGTCAGACAGGAAACGCTTTAACCCAGGATGGGGTCGGTCATGGCAGGGCCGTTTGAGCCAGTCGTTGGGCGCGTATGTTAACGGGATGAACCCTGTGTGCCTTAATCCAGCTTTAGCCACCCCATGCGGTAAAACACCCCGGCCGTCAGCATCTCCACCAGCACCAGCCCGCCGGTCACCGCCGCAAAGCCGTAACGCCAGTGCGGCAAAGGTCCTAGGGGCACGTTCATGGCGACCGCTCCGGGAATGAAGAGCGGAATCGTTGCGAGAATGATCAATGCCGCCATGAATTTGAACAGGTGATTGACATTGTTGTGCACCACATAGGCATAAGATTCCAGCAGTTCGCTGAGGGTCGCCTGATCACTGTCCACCTGGTCCCGCACTTGGGACAGCTCAACCCTGGTGTCTTCGTGGAGTTCCATCAGGAACGTGTCTCCGGCGGGGAGAAAATGCGCGATTTCACTGACCACGTATTCGAGTTGCAGTAGTCCCAGATCCAACGCCAGCAGACGGTCGTTGATATCCAGTCCGCGGTACACCACATCATGGCGCTGGGCCTGGCGCAGGTCCCGCTCCACTACGGTCATTTCCCGGGTTACCGAGCGCGCGGTGGGTAGGTAATTGCGTGTGACTTCGGCAATGATGCGCAGGACCAGTTCCCAGCGCTTGCGCGGCTTCCGCGGATCGATCAGCCGGTTCAGGAAGGGAATCTCGCGCTCGGCCAGGGTGACGAAATAACCGGGTACGAAATACAGGCTCAGGGGCACCAGGGTAAATTGTCCCGCCGCGCCCGCTTCCGGCATGGGTACCTGGAATTGCAGAGAAATCAGCCGCTCTTCCTTGATCAGGGGGCGGGATGCTTCGCCCTCCAGGCGTTTGCGCAGAAAGCTCTCGGGGATGTCCAGAGTCGCTGCCGCCTGCGTCAGTTCGCTGGTGGAGGGATCGGTCAAAGCCATCCAGCTCCGCCGGTTGGCGTTCCCGGACAGCAGGGAATCGCGGATGATGCGCATCATGGAGCTATCCTCCCCTCACATGGAAAAAAAGCCGTGCTTACCGGCCCAGCGCGCGAACAACCAGGTCACGCCAAAGACATAGGCGAGCAGTCCGAACCAGAGATAATGCCAGTGCTCCAAGGGCAAAGGCGTCATCATGTGCCAGGGCATAATGAAAGCGATGGGCATCATGAGCAGGGCCAGCCATACGGTCATGACCTTCATCACGGTATGGGCATTGTTCTGGATGATGCCGTTATAGGCGTTCGTCACGGCCAGATAGCGCTGGTGAATCAGATTTACGCCATCCTCTATCCGGCGTTGTTCACGTAACGCCGCGTCCAGCAGGGGGTAGACCGGTGACTCGCCGGCGGTGGCGCGCAGCGCATCGCGCAGAATAAGGCCAGTTTCCCGCAGGGCAATGACCAGTTCACCAAGGTCGCGATTCAGAACCACAATCTGGCGTAGTTCCACGTTACCCATGGCGGTTTTGAGCGCCATGCGCAGCACCTGCAGGCGTTCCACCAGCACCCGCGCCACCCGCTCGTGACTATAGATGCTGCTCAGCAGCACGCGCTGCAGCAGTTCGTCCATGGCGCTATGCCGCAAGTCCCCGAGCCAGTCCCGCTGCAGTGCAGGGATCAACGCTTCTTCACCCAGAATGGCAAGACTCCGGGGAGTATGATGCAGGGTCAGGTGCGCCATCCGTGCCACCGTGCCAAACCGTGCGTCCTGCTCCAGCGACGCCACGGGCAGGCGTAGGGTGATCTCGGTGTTTTGGCAGTAAAGACGTTGTTCCGAGCAGTGCTGCAGCACCGCTTCCAGTTGCGGGCAGCGATAAACAGCCTCCGGTGTCAGCAGAAACAGGCCATCCGCCGTATAGTGCTCGGCGGCTGTCCAGGCGCCTGCGGCCTTGTCGTAAAACTGGCAGCCCATGGCGCGCTCAGATCCAGTCTTTCTTGCGGAAAATCATGAACAGCATGCCGGATACCACAAATCCTCCCCCCATGAGCACGGGCCACGCATAGGCCCAGTGCTGCAGGGGCAGGGGCACGTTCATTCCGTAAATGCTCGCCACCGTCGCGGGTGCGGCCACGACCACGGTCCAGGCTGTGATGATTTTCAGGGTGTTGCTGATGTTGTTCTGCAGCACGCCGACATAGGCATCCATCATATTGGTAATGGTGGAGGCGTAAATTTCGGTCATGTCCCGCGCCTGCTGCAGATCGATCAGGGCATCGGCGATATCTTCCAGATCGCCCTCGTCCTGTTTCAGCAGCGGCAGCCGCAGGGTTTGCTGGGCCACCGAGATGTCGCCTTTGAGTGCCGAAGAAAAAAGGATGAGGCTTTTGTTAAGGGCGAGGAGCCGAAAAAACTCGTTGTTATTCTGGGAGTCGCGCAGTATTTTTTCGGTGGCGGCGATTTCGGCGTTGATGAGGCGCAAGGCGCGCAGATAGTCCCTGGCGATGGCCTGAAAAATCTCCGCCAGCAGCCCCCGTACGTGCAGTGCCTTGCCCCGCTGGCGTTGTCCGCGCAATTCATCCCAAAGCGCCAGGGGCTGGGCGCTCGCCGTCACCATCTGGTGGGGCAGCAACCAGAGTCCCACGGGCAGTGTCCGGAAGCGCAACTCGGCGTCGGCCTGCATGGGAGCGGGCACCTTGAGAATGATCAGCGCAATATCTCCTTCCCGCTCCAGGCGCGGGCGCTCGTCCTCATCGGACACGTCCTGAAAGAGGTAGTCGGGCACCTGCAAGTGCTTCGCGACAAAATCCAGCTCCGCGGTCGTGGGGGTCACTACCTGAATCCAGGTTGCGGTCGGCGGCCAGTGAAAATCCGCCGTGACTTCCAACGGAGCATCCGTTTTTTCGTCAAACCAGTGCAGCATACCGACCCCTCCGTGCGCCCGTCAGTCTGTTCATATCCAGCCCTTCCGCCTGAAAATCAGTGCCAGCCCGGCAGACACGCTCGTTCCCAGACCCAGTATCACCCAGAATATCCAGTGGGTATTCTGAAAAGGCAGGGTCGTATTCACCCCGTAGAGGGTGGCGAGCAGGCTGGGCACGTAAAAGATCATGGCCAGCACCGTCACCACCTTCAGACCATGGTTGATATTGTTCTGTACCATACCTGCGTAGGCATCCATCATGGAGGTGCCGGTCCCGGCATAAACCCGCGCCCGTTCATGGGCTACCTGCAGTTCCAGCAGGGCAGTATCGATCTGGCGGGCGGCGGGCAGGTCGTCGCGGATTTCCGGCAGACGGGAAATCTTGAACGCCGTTGCAATATTGCCGACCAGCGCGACCTCGAAGCGGGTCAGGCTCTTGCTGATCTCCAGCAGGGTAAAAAAGTCGCCGTTGCTCTGGGTCCAGTCCAGTTGCTGCTCGTTATCGTGGATGGCGGCATTGAGCTGGTGCAGTGCGTCTTCATAACTTTGCGCCAGAATCTTGAGGATGGCGGCGAGAATTTCGACACTTTCCGGTGGACTGGAAAGATGTTCCATTTGACCGAAAAAAGGCGACAGCGGCGCAAGTTCCCGCGCCAGCACCGTGGTAATCCGGGGCCCTTGCAGGATGATGCCCAGGGGCCGTTGCTCCCAGCTATCCGCATCCGCGTCACCCCCTTTCACCGGGAACTGCAAGGTGATGAAGACGTGCCCGCCATCGCGGCGCAGCCAGGAGCGTTCATCGGGATCGAGGATATCCTGGGCAAAGTCCCAGTCATCCGCCAGTTGCCCCGCCCGTTCCCAGTCCGTCGGACGCGGCGCCGTGAGATGCTGCCAGCCGCCCCCGTTCACCAGCGCGGAGCTCGATGCGGGGGGATGGTACGGATCTGCTGGCAGGGACACATCCATGACGCTCTCCTGGTCAGAAGCGGACTTTTTCGGTGCCGACGTCCGGAAAATCAGCGCCCATGAGGAGCGCCGCACGTCGTGCCCCTTGGACCGTAGGACGGAGCCTCTTATACTGGACTTTCCGTCATCCTGTAAAGGGAATACCGCCGTGAGCAGCGCGCAGCAATCACCCGAAGGCAAAGCCTTTTTACCTCTCGCCATCGCCATCCTCACGGTTTCCGACAGCCGCAAGCCGGAAACCGACAAATCCGGCGACAAAGTTGCCGAACTCGCCAGCCACGCCGGACACCAGATCGCCGCCCGTCAGATCATCGCCGATGATGCCGAAACCCTGCGCGCGCAAATGCGCGACTGGATCGCCGACCCCGCCATCGACGTGATCATCGCCACCGGTGGCACCGGCGTCACTGGTCGCGACGTCACTCCCGAGGCCCTCGCCCCTCTCATCAGCAAGCCCATCCCCGGTTTTGGCGAACTCTTCCGCATGCTCTCCTTTCAGGAGATCGGCACCAGCACCATCCAATCCCGTGCCGAAGCCGCCATCTGTGATGGCACCATCGTCTTTCTCCTCCCTGGTTCCACCGGCGGCGTTCGCCTCGGCATGGAGGCCATCATCATCCCGCAACTGGACATCCGGCACGCCCCCTGCAATCTGAGCGAACTGCTGCCGCGCATCCGGTATGAGCACTGAGCGGGCATGATGGCAGAGGACGAGAAGCGGGCGCGCTGGCACGCATGCTACGCGCAGACAGAGACACTGGCACCGGAACCGCTGCCTTTTCTGGCGGCGCATGCGGATTGGCTGCCTGCCAGCGGTCGGGCGCTGGACCTCGCCTGCGGCCGGGGCGGGAATGCGCTGTTTCTGGCGCGACGCGGGCTGAAGACCTGGGCATGGGATTATGCGGAGAGTGCGGTGGCCGGGCTGCGGCAGCGGGCGGATGGCCTACCCCTATGGGTGGAATGCCGGGACGTGGTCACTCACCCTCCGGAGCCGGAATCTTTCGATGTGATCGTCGTCGCGCATTTTCTGCATCGGCCATTGTTTCCGGCCCTGGCGGCGGCGGCGCGGCCGGGCGGTCTGCTGTTTTACGAGACTTGGGCGGGGGCATACGCCGGGCGCGGGCCGCAAAATCCGGAGTACCGTCTCAAGCCGGGGGAGCTGGCAGGGGCATTTCCGGCACTGACTTTGCTGGAATTGCAGGAGGATGTGGATCGGGCGGCAGGGGTATGGCGGTGCTGAGGCCGCACCCCGCGTTTCTCTCCGCTGCCATCCTTCTGGGCGGTTGTACCACCCAACCCCCAGCGCTAACCAGCATGGGAGTGCCCAAACCGGACACCGCCCATATCAGCCAGAGGGTGCTGGATTGGGCGGGCACCTACGCCGGGGTGTTGCCCTGTGCGGACTGTCCCGGTGTGCGCGAGACCATTACGCTTAACAAAAACCTCACCATGGAGATCACTACTCAGTATGTGGGTCGCGGTGACCAGATTTTTCGTCGGGGAAACCAATTCTCCTGGGTCGACGGCAACACCATTCGGCTGGAAGGCATGGGCGGTGGGCCGACTCTCTACCGTGTCAGTGAAAACCAGCTCACCCAACTGGGCATGGATGGCAAGCCTGTCACGGGTCCGCTGGCTGCCCGTTTTATCCTGAAAAAATTGCCAAAACCCCGGTGAAACGCAGATAATCCCGCCATGCAAAACTCATTTGACGTTATCGTAGTCGGCGGCGGTCACGCCGGGACGGAAGCGGCTGCCGCAGCCGCCCGTCTCGGCGTGCGCACGCTTCTGCTTACCCAGAATCTCGATACCATCGGCCAGATGTCCTGCAACCCGGCCATCGGTGGCATCGGCAAAGGTCATCTGGTCAAAGAAGTCGATGCGCTCGGCGGCATCATGGCTCTCGCCATCGATCAGGCGGGCATCCAGTTCCGCACCCTCAACGCCAGCAAAGGTCCGGCGGTGCGCGCGACCCGCGCCCAGGCCGATCGCAGTCTGTACAAACGTGCCGTACGCCGTTTGCTCGAAGACATACCCGCCCTGCAACTATTCCAGGGCATGGTCGGCGATCTGCTCATGGAAGGCGACCGGCTGGGTGGCGTCATTCTGGAAACCGGCCTGGTGCTGCGTGCCGCACAGGTCGTTCTGACCACAGGCACCTTTTTGGGTGGCCGGGTGCACATGGGGGATCAGAATTACCCCGCCGGCCGCGCCGGCGACCCGCCATCCAACGCTCTGGCCCAGCGCCTGCGGGAGATGGCCTTCCCGGTGGCGCGGCTGAAAACCGGTACCCCGCCGCGCATCGACGGCCGCAGCATCGACTATGGGGTGCTGGAGGCCCAACCCGGCGATGCGCCACCGCCCGCTTTTTCCTTTATGACCCGGCGTATCGGTGTGCCACAACTGGCCTGCCACATCACCCACACCAACGCCCGCACCCACGAAATCATTCAGACGAACCTGCACCAGTCGGCCATGTACGGCGGTCATATCCAGTCGGTAGGGCCGCGTTACTGTCCCTCCATCGAGGACAAGGTCGTGCGCTTTGCCGATAAGGCGTCGCATCAGGTTTTTCTGGAACCAGAAGGCCTCGATACCCACGAAGTCTACCCCAACGGTATCTCCACCAGCCTGCCCTTCGGTGTCCAGATCGAACTGGTGCGCAGCATGCGCGGTCTGGAAAACGCCGTATTGCTGCGCCCCGGTTACGCCATCGAGTACGACTACCTCGATCCCCGCGAGCTCCACCCCAGTCTGGAAAGCCGACGCTTGCCGGGTCTGTTCTGTGCCGGCCAGATCAACGGCACCACCGGCTACGAGGAGGCTGCGGCCCAGGGACTGCTCGCCGGTCTCAACGCCGCCCGCCGCGCGCGCGAACTCGCGGCGTGGACGCCCGGTCGCCACGAAGCCTATCTAGGGGTGATGGTGGATGATCTTGTCACCCGCGGACTCGACGAACCCTACCGCATGTTCACCAGCCGCGCCGAATATCGCCTGCAACTGCGGGAGGACAATGCCGACCTGCGTCTGACGCCCCATGGCCGGGCATTGGGGCTGGTAGATGACCAGCGCTGGACGGCCTTCAGTGCCAAGCAGGACGCGGTGCAGGCGGAGCGCAACCGTCTCGAGGGCTTGCGCATCCATCCCGGCAGCGCCATCGCCGGGCGTATTGCGGCGAAGACGGATCAGCCCCTTTCCCGCGATGTCACTGCTCTCGAACTCCTCCGCCGCCCCGACTGGGATTACGCCAGCCTGCTCCAGGTGCTCGATCTCGTTCCGTGCAGCGATGCGCAGGCCTGCGAACAACTGGAGATCGAGTGCAAATATGCCGGCTATGTCGCCCGCCAGCACGACGAGATCACTCGCGCCGCGCGCTGGGAGGGAACGGATATCCCTGCCGACATGGACTACGCAGCGGTGCGGGGCCTCTCTACCGAAGTGATGCAGCGCCTCGCCCGTCAGCGACCGCAGACCATCGGTTTGGCCAGCCGTATCCCTGGTGTGACCCCGGCCGCCGTCTCCCTGCTTCTGATTCATGTGAAACGTCGCGGTCTGCGGCAGGCGGGCTGATTCGATGACCAAGCCGGAGCTGTCCTCGCAAGCGCTGCATGCCCGTCTGAATGCCGGACTGGTGGCTCTCGGCCTCGACCGCACGGTCGGTGCTGAGCAGCGTGACCTGCTGATCCACTACGTCGCCCTCCTGCAGCGCTGGAATGCCACCCACAACCTGACGGCGGTGCGGGATCCCCTGGAGATGGTGCCCCGCCATCTGCTGGACAGCCTGGCGGTGCTCCCCTATTTGCCGGAGGGTGCGGTGGTGGATATCGGTAGCGGCGCCGGATTGCCCGGCATCCCCCTTGCTATCTGCTGCCCAGCACAAGCGTTCACCCTGGTGGAACCGGCGGCCAAACGGGTCGCTTTCCTCCGCTACGCCATCGCAGATCTTGGGTTGACCAACGTGCAGGTTGCCCCGCAGGGCAGCGAAGATTATCACCCCGATCTCCTGCCAGACGTCATCATCAGCCGTGCCACCGCGCCCCTCGCTCGTCTCGACGCCATGACCAGGCACCTCCAGGGCCCGCACACCTGGGTGCTTGCCCAGAAAGGTCCGGGTGTCGGGGAGGAGTTGACCGACTGGCCCCGTGCGGCATCCCTCCACATCACCCGTCGGGACCTCGCCGTTCCCGGCCTGCCACCGCGTTTTCTGCTTTCCTGGCGCATCCCGGTCGCCACGCCCTAGCCCCCCGCACCGCTACGGGGTATCCTACGCCAAGTTATCGTCGAAGATGGAAATCCGCCCAGTCGCCATGCGCACCGTCGCTATCGCCAATCAAAAGGGGGGGGTGGGTAAGACCACCACCGCCGTCAATCTGGCCGCCGGACTCGCCCAGAACGGCAAGCGCGTCCTCCTCATCGACCTCGATCCCCAGGCCAATGCGACCACTGGTCTGGGTCTCGGCGGCAGCGCCACGGCGACGATTTACCACGCCCTCCTTGGCGAATTACCCCTGAGCGCGGTGTTGTTGAATGCGTTTCCGGAGGGCCTTTCCCTCGCACCATCCAGCCCCGATCTTGCGGGTGCGGAGGTGGAGCTTTATGGCCGGCCCGATCGTGAGCGGCGTCTGCAGGATGCCCTCGCACCGGTCGCGGGTTTCGACTACGCCCTGATCGACTGCCCGCCTGCCCTCAATATGCTCACCATAAATGCGTTGGTCGCCGCCGATAGTGTCCTGATCCCCATGCAGTGTGAATACTACGCACTGGAGGGGCTGACCCAGTTGCTTGGCACGGTGCGCCGGGTCCGCGCCCAGTTGAATCCCCGTCTGGAAGTGCATGGTCTGCTGCGGACCATGTTCGATAACCGCAACCGGCTGGCTTCCGAAGTGGCCCTGGAGCTGGAGCGGCATTTTCCCGACAAGCTGTACCAAGCTGTCGTCCCGCGCAATATCCGCCTCGCCGAGGCCCCCAGCTTTGGCCGTGCCGCCCTGGTCTATGATCCTGCCTGCGCCGGTTCGCGGGCTTATCAGGGCGTTGCCACCGAATTTCTGCGCCGCGAGTGGATGAAATGAAGAGGGTCGGCCTGGGCCGGGGTCTGGACGCCCTTTTCGCCAGTGAAGGCGGTGCGGGCGCGGCCATGCGCGAGGTTCCCCTTGACGTACTGCAGCGCGGGCGTTATCAGCCGCGCGGCTTGATCAGTGCCGAGTCCCTGGAAGAACTGACCGCATCCATCCGCAGTCAGGGGGTGGTGCAGCCTATCGTCATTCGCGCCATCGGTGGCGGCCGCTATGAGATCGTCGCCGGCGAGCGCCGCTGGCGCGCGGCGCAATTGGCGGGTCTCAGCCACATCCCCGCCGTGGTCCGTGAGTGCAGTGATGAACAGGCTCTTGCCATCGGCATCATCGAGAACATCCAGCGTCAGGCCCTGAATCCGCTGGAAGAAGCGCAGGCCCTGCAACGCCTGCTCGACGAGTTCGGCCTCAGCCACGAAGCGCTGGCCGAATCCCTCGGCCGTTCCCGCGCTGCCATCAGTAACCAGTTGCGCCTGCTGCGCCTCTGTCCGGACCTCCATCCCCATGTCGAAAACGGCGCGCTCAGCGCTGGTCACGCCCGTGCCCTGCTGACCCTGCCGGACGGGCGCCAGGTGCAGATTGCGGAAAGGGTGGTGCGTGAGGCCCTGAGTGTGCGGGCCACCGAGCGACTGGTCCAGGCCGAAGGCCGGATCAAGGCGCCTAAGGCGGAGCCCGACGCCAATGTTGCCGCGCTTTCCGCCCGGATCGCCGCGCGCCTGGGGCTGCCCGTCGATCTGCGTGCGCAGGGGCGGGGCGGTGAATTGCGGATCCGCTGGGAGAATCCGGAACAGGAGGCGGCACTTTTTCAGTATCTGGGCGTGTCTCTGGATGATGACGAAAGCGGATATTCGGCGCTTGACGGGCTGCATCGGCGTGTTTAGACTCAGCGCGTATTCAAGAATTGTCTGTTGAAGGCGTCAAAAAAACAAACCGCGATGGTCAATTTTTCGTCGTATGTGGGACGGGTGACCGCCACTGTACTGACGTTGGCCCTGCTGATGGCCGCGGTGGCGGCTTGGGGCTGGGGGCGTGAAGAAGCCTACGCAGTGCTTTTTGCGGCATTTTTGAGTGTAGTCAACATGCTTATTTTGGGTGGTCGCCTGATCGCGCTCCCCGCCTCTGCGCAACGCGCTGCACAGCGCTTGGGTGGAGCGGTGTTGCAGCGCTGGACGATCACCATCCTCGGACTGATTTTTGCAATATTCTGGCTGCGCCTGCCGGTCATCGGGCTGGTCGCCGGATTCTTGCTGACCCATTTCGTATTTTTGGCATTTCTGGTGCGGGAACGTTCCAGGCAAAGGAGTTAAGCGTGGCATCAGGCGATATCGCCCATCACCTCGTAAACTGGTCCATCGGCGAAGGCTTCTGGACCTTTAACCTCGACACCATCGTCATGGGTTGGGTCCTGGCCGCCATACTGGTGATTACCGCCATGGTGGTGGGCTCCCGTTTGCAGGCCAGCGCCCCCAGCGGGATGCAGAACTGGCTGGAGGGAGTGGTGGATTTCATCGACGATCTGGTGCAAGGCAGCTTCCCGGTCAAGGATCCGCTGATTGCCCCGGTCGCCATGACGGTGTTTCTCTGGATTCTGTTGATGAACAGCATGGATCTCATCCCCGCGTACCTGCCGGGGATGGTTGCGCATTGGTTCGGGATCGCGGAGTTCCGCATTACCCCCACGGTCAACCTGAATACGACGCTGGGTGTCGCCGTCGCCGTGTTTCTGTTGATGATCGCCACCAATCTGCGCGTCAAGGGATTCTCCTATTTCAAGACCTACCTGACCCATCCTTTCGGCATCTTCCTGGCGCCGATAAATATCATCATGTCGCTGATCGAAGAGATCACCAAACCGTTGAGCCTGGGTCTGCGACTTTTCGGCAACATGTTTGCCGGCGAACTGGTCTTCCTGCTGCTCGCCATGCTGCCCTGGTGGGGCGGGCTGGTCATGGGCGAAGTCTGGTCGCTGTTTGAGAGTTTGATCATCATCCTGCAAGCATTTATTTTCACCGTGCTGACGGTGGTTTATCTCGGCATGGCGAACATGCAGGATCACTAAGAGTTTATTATTCCACTTTGCGACACTTGTAAGGAGTTACCATGGACGCACATACCATCATTGTTGCTGCTACTGCCATTGCCGTAGGTATCATTTTCGGCGCCGCCGGTCTGGGTTCCGCCATCGGTTGGGGTCTGATCACCTCCAAGACTATTGAAGGTATCACCCGTCAGCCGGAAATGCGCCCACAGTTGCTGGTGAATACTTTCATCTTTGCCGGTCTGATGGAATCTTTCCCCTTCATTATTCTGGCCTTCGGTTTCTGGTTCCTCTTCGCCAACCCGTTCCTGGGCTGATGCTGGACCGGCTGAGCCGGCCCACTTGCAAGTGAGGTAGTCATGAATCCAGTAGGTATCAATGGAACGCTGATCGTACAGTTGGTCACATTCGTCATCTTGGTGGCCTTGCTGTACAAGTATATGTATGGTCCTTTGCGTAAGGTCATGGATGACCGCCGCGCCAAAATCGCCGATGGCCTGGCGGCAGCGGAACGCGGCAAGGAAGAAATGGCCCTGGCGCAGAAGCGTGCGACGGAGCTGCTCCGCGAAGCCAAGGACAAGGCGGCAGAAATCATCGCCAACGCCGAGCGTCGTGGTGTGGAGTTGCGTGAGGAGGCGCAGGGTAAGGCGCGCGAGGAAGCCGATCGGATCATCGCCAGCGCGCGTGCCGAAATCGACGTCGAAACCAACCGGGCGCGCGAAGTGCTGCGTGGGCAGGTGGTGGAACTCGTAGTGAATGGCACCCAGCGCATTCTGCATCGCGAAATCGACGATCAGACCCACCGCGACATCATCGACCGTATGGTCGGCCAATTGTGAGGAGCCTCCCATGGCGGATCTGATCACCGTGGCGCGCCCCTACGCAGAGGCGCTTTATGGGCTGGCGAAAGAGAGCGGCCAGGAACAGGCCTGGGCGGATGCACTGCAGGCGCTTGCCGCCATGATCGCCGATGTTCAGGCGCAGGCCTTTCTCACCGATCCGGAGCGTGCTGACGCCGAAAAGGTGTCCTTGTTGAGTGCGGTTCCTGTGGCGGTGGACGTCAAGGCGTGGAAGGCATTCCTGGCGCTGTTGATCCACAACGATCGCTGGCCCGCTACGGCCGAGATCGGCACACTTTTCGCGGACGCCATGCGCCGTGCAGAAGGCGTTGTCGATGTCCTGGTCACCAGCGCCATCGCCCTGGACGCCGGGCAGAAGACGGCTGTGCAGTCCGCGCTCGAGCGCCGCTTTGCCGGCCACAAGGTGGCATTCCGGGAAGCGGTCGATGCCGCGCTGATCGGTGGCCTAGTTATTCATACGGGTGATCTCACCATAGATGCTTCCGTGCGTGGACAAGTGCAGCAGCTTGCCCGAACCCTTCGCAGCTAAGTCTTGAGGAAATGGTATGCAACAACTGAATCCATCGGAAATCAGTGAACTGATCCGCGCACGGATCGCCGGCTTTGAAGGCCGTGTCGAAACGCGCTCGCAGGGCACCATCATCAGCTTGAGTGACGGTATTCTCCGTATTCACGGTCTGGAAGACGTAATGTACGGTGAGATGCTGGAACTCCCCGGCGGCCGCTTCGGGCTGGCCATGAATCTGGAGCAGGACAATGTCGGCGCGGTCGTGCTCGGCGAGTTCTCCGGTCTCCAGGAGGGCGACGTCGTCAAATGCACCGGCAGAGTCATGCAGGTGCCCATTGGCAAGGCGCTTCTCGGTCGTGTCGTCAATGCCCTGGGCCAGCCTGTCGATGGCAAGGGTGCCATTGACGCCGAGGAGTTCGACGTCCTTGAAAAAATCGCCCCTGGCGTAATCGACCGGCAGAGTGTCGACGAGCCCATGCAGACCGGCATCAAGTCCATCGACGCCATGGTGCCGATTGGTCGCGGTCAGCGCGAACTCATCATCGGCGACCGTCAGACCGGCAAGACGGCCGTCGCGGTCGATGCCATCCTCAATCAGAAAGGCAAGGATGTGCAGTGCATCTATGTTGCCATCGGCCAGAAGGCTTCCACCGTTGCCGGCGTGGTGCGCAAGCTCGAAGAATACGGCGCCATGGAGTACACCACGGTGATCGCCGCCAACGCCTCCGAATCCGCCGCCATGCAGTATCTGGCGCCCTATGCCGGCTGCACCATGGGGGAATATTTCCGCGACCGCGGTATGAATGCGCTCATCGTTTATGATGATCTTACCAAGCAGGCCTGGGCCTATCGCCAGATTTCCCTGCTGTTGCGCCGTCCGCCGGGCCGTGAAGCGTATCCGGGGGATGTGTTTTATCTGCATTCCCGTCTGCTGGAGCGCGCCGCCCGTGTCAATGCGGATTTCGTCGAGAAGTTTACCAAGGGCGAAGTGAAGGGCAAGACCGGTTCGTTGACCGCCCTGCCCATCATCGAAACCCAGGCGGGTGACGTGTCGGCCTTCGTGCCCACCAACGTGATCTCCATCACTGACGGCCAGATCTATCTGGAAACCGATCTTTTCAACGCCGGTATCCGTCCCGCCATCAACGCCGGCCTGTCGGTATCGCGGGTGGGTGGCGCGGCGCAGACCAAGATCATCAAGAAGCTGGGCGGCGGTATTCGTCTGGATCTGGCTCAGTATCGTGAGCTGGCGGCCTTTGCGCAGTTTGCATCCGACCTGGACGAAATTACCCGCAAGCAGATTGAACGCGGCAAGCGGGTCACGGAATTGCTGAAGCAGGATCAGTTCTCTCCGATGTCGGTGGCGGAGCAGGGCGCGGCGCTTTTTGCGGCCAGCAGTGGTGCGCTGGACGATGTCGAAGTGGCCAATGTACGGCCCTTCGAGAAGGCGCTGCTCGCTTATTTGAACAGTAACAACAAAGAGTTGATGGCCGGAATCGAAGAGAAGAAGGATCTGACGGACGACCTCAAGAAGCAACTCGACGCGGCGGTTAAGCAGTTCAAGTCCGGCTCGACGTACTAGGAGAGTAGCATGGCCAATGCCAAGGAAATCCGGGGCCAGATCAAGAGCGTAAAGAATACGCGCAAGATCACGCGAGCCATGGAGATGGTGGCTGCCAGCAAGATGCGGCGCGCTCAGGAGCGGATGCGCGCCGCCCGTCCCTACGCGGAGAAAATTCGCGAGGTATTGGGACATCTGGCGCAGGCCCATCCCGAGTATGAACACCCGTTGATGCAGGTGCGCCCCGTCAAAAAGGCAGGCTTTCTGGTGGTGACCACGGATCGAGGGCTTTGTGGCGGGCTCAATGTGAATGTGCTGCGCAACGTCGTCCAAAAGATGCGCGAGCTTCACGAAGAGGGGGTCGAGTCGAATCTCGCGGTGGTGGGCAACAAGGGGCTGGGCTTTTTGCGGCGCCATGGTGCGCATCTCGTGGCGGAGCTGAACGGATTGGGTGACAGCCCGCATCTGGGCGACATGATCGGACCCATCCGGGCGATGGCGGATGCTTACGCCAAGGGCGAGGTCGACGTGGTCTATCTGGTCTCCTCCCGCTTCGTGAATACGATGTTGCAGCGAGCAACGGTCGAGCAATTGCTGCCGGTCGAAAAACCGACGGCATCCGCAGAACAGCGTGCGGAGTTGTGGGATTACATCTATGAGCCCGAAGCCCGTCCGGTGCTGGATCGCCTGATGCAGCGCTATGTGGAATCAGTGGTGTACCAGGCGGTTATCGAACACCTTGCCTGCGAACAGAGCGCGCGCATGGTCGCCATGAAAAGTGCGTCGGACAACGCCAAACGTATGGTGGATGACCTCCAGTTGGCCTACAACAAGGCGCGCCAGGCCGCCATTACTCAGGAAATCGCCGAGATCAGCGCCGGTGCGGCGGCGGTTTGATGATTGTGCACAGCATTTTTGGAAATTTTGAGGGTTAAATCATGAGCGAAGCGGTTGCTAAAGAAAACGCCGTCGGCCATATCGTCCAGGTGATCGGGCCGGTGATCGACGTCGCCTTTTCTCGCGGGCAGGTCCCCGAGATTATGGAAGCTATTGTGGTCGACGCAAACAATCTGACCATTGAGGTGCAGGCCCAGTTGGGTGACGGCGTGGCGCGCGGTATCGCCATGGGGCCCAGCGAAGGCCTCAAACGCGGGCTGGCCGTCACTCGTACCGGTGCGCCGATCAGTGTGCCGGTAGGGCATGCCACCCTGGGCCGGATCATGAACGTCCTGGGTGAGCCGGTAGATGGCAAAGGACCCGTGCAGACGGAAGATCGCCAGGCCATCCATCGCCCGGCGCCGGCCTTTGATGAACTTGCGGCAAGCACCGAGGTGCTGGAGACCGGCATCAAGGTCATCGATCTGGTCTGTCCTTTCGCCAAAGGCGGTAAGGTCGGTCTCTTCGGCGGCGCCGGCGTGGGCAAGACGGTGCTCATGATGGAGTTGATCCGCAACATCGCTATCGAGCATACCGGATATTCGGTGTTTGCAGGCGTCGGCGAGCGGACTCGTGAAGGGAACGACTTTTACCATGAAATGACCGACTCCGGCGTTTTGGACAAGGTCGCCCTGGTATACGGGCAGATGAACGAGCCGCCCGGCAACCGTTTGCGCGCCGGGTTGACCGGCCTGACCATGGCGGAGCACTTCCGTGATGAAGGTCGCGACATTTTGATGTTCATCGATAACATTTTCCGCTATACGCTGGCAGGCACCGAAGTCTCGGCGCTGCTGGGGCGTATGCCTTCTGCGGTGGGCTATCAGCCAACGCTGGCTGAAGAAATGGGTCAGT
The DNA here is from genome assembly GCF_000021485.1 of Acidithiobacillus ferrooxidans ATCC 23270. Classification (NCBI taxonomy): domain Bacteria; kingdom Pseudomonadati; phylum Pseudomonadota; class Acidithiobacillia; order Acidithiobacillales; family Acidithiobacillaceae; genus Acidithiobacillus; species Acidithiobacillus ferrooxidans. Next base: position 2,887,136 of record NC_011761.1, on the reverse strand, counting down.
TGCAGGAGCGTATCACTTCCACCAAGGTGGGCTCCATCACCTCGGTGCAGGCCGTTTACGTGCCCGCGGACGATCTCACCGATCCTTCTCCGGCGACGACCTTTGCCCACTTGGACGCCACGGTAGTGTTGTCGCGGCAGATTGCGGAACTGGGCATCTACCCCGCACTCGATCCGCTCGATTCTTTCAGCCGTCAGCTCGATCCGCAGATCGTCGGCCAAGAGCACTATGATGTGGCTCGTTCCTGCCAGAAGACGTTGCAGCGCTACAAGGAATTGCAGGATATCATTGCCATTCTGGGCATGGATGAATTGTCTGAGGACGACAAACTGCTGGTGTCGCGGGCACGCAAGATTCAGCGCTATCTGTCCCAGCCTTTCTTTGTCGCTGAAGTGTTCACCGGCAGCCCCGGTACCTATGTCTCCCTGAAGGAAACGATCCGTGCATTCAAGGCGATCGTGGCAGGAGAGTATGACCACCTGCCCGAGCAGGCCTTCTACATGGTCGGCACCATAGATGAAGCCCTTGCCAAGGCCCAAAAGCTGCAGCAAGGCTAAATCATGGCGATGACCATAGATGTGCGGGTAGTCAGCGCCGAGGGCAGCATCTACGCGGGGGTCGCCGATATGGTGGTGGCCCCCGGCGAGATGGGCGAACTTGGCATTCTGCCCCGCCACGCGCCGTTGCTGACCGGGTTGCGCCCCGGTGAGTTGCGGATCATTCACGGTGCGGAGACGGAATATCTCTTCGTCAATGGCGGGATTCTGGAAATTCAACCCGACATGGTGACGGTGCTGGCTGACTCGGCGGAACGCGCGACCGATATCGACGAAGCCAAGGCTTTAGCGGCCAAGCAGGCTGCTGAAGCTCGGATGGCGGGACACACGGACCAGATGGAGTATGCGGCGGCTCAGGCGGAATTGCTGGAGCAGATTGCCCGCCTGAAGACAGTGCAACGCCTGCGGGAGCAGGGATTGCTGCGCTGACCGTCGCGCATATGTGCAGACGTGTCGAGTAACGCCACACAGACCCCAGCGGCTGAAGAGTCCCTGGGGTCTGTGTATTTTATGGTCTGGCGTTTATGCTGACAGACAACGCAGGGCATGGAGACATCATGTTGACGGATATCGTAATTCTCGCTGCCGGGCAGGGCACGCGCATGCACTCGGCTTTACCCAAGGTGCTGCAACCTCTTGGGGGAAAACCAATGCTCGCCCACGTACTGGCTACGGCGACAGATCTGGCGGTACGGCGTATCCACATTGTGGTCGGTTTCGGCGGCGATGCGGTGCAGGCCGCCTTCCCGGACACGCAGGCGAGCTGGTGGATTCAGGCACAGCAGCTCGGTACCGGCGATGCGCTGAAATCAGCGTTGCCGGGTCTCACGGGAGCGGACCGGGTATTGGTATTGTACGGCGACGTGCCCCTCTTGACGGCAGCGACACTGCGCGAATTTCTCCAGCAAACCCCGGTGACAGCACTTGGATTGACGACTGCATCGGTAAGCGAGCCTCACGGCTATGGCCGGATTCTCCGTGATGCGGACGGTCAGGTGCAGGGTATCCGTGAGCACAAGGATTGCCAGACGGACGAACAGGCCATCTGCGAGATAAATCTTGGGATGATGGTATTGCCGGTACAGCCGCTGGCGGGCTGGCTACAGGGGCTGTCCGCTCGCAATGCCCAGGGCGAGATTTATCTGACGGATGTGGTGGCCGCAGCGCGGGCGGACGGCTATGTCGTTTGGCCCTTTACACTGGCTGACGCGACCGAGGCTCTGGGGGTGAATGACCCCGTGCAGTTGGCGATTCTGGAGCGCGTGTTTCAGCGGCAGCAACTGCGCGCGTTGCAGATGCAGGGATTACGGGTAGCGGACCCGGCGCGGGTAGACATTCGTGGCGAGCTTACTTGCGGTCAGGACTGCTGGGTGGATCCCAACGTGTTGTTTGTCGGCGAGGTGCATCTGGGGCATCGCGTCCGCGTGGGAGCTGGCGCCGTTTTGCAGGATGCGCGGATTGGTGACGATGTGGAGATTCTACCCTACAGCCATATCGAAGGCGCCCAGATTGGGGCCGGGGCGCGGATAGGACCTTTCGCGCGGATTCGCCCCGGAACGGAGATCGGCGAAGCCGCTCATATCGGCAACTATGTCGAGGTGAAGGCGGCCAAAATCGGCGCGGGCAGCAAGGCCAACCACCTGAGTTACCTTGGGGACGCGGAGATCGGTACCGGGGTGAATGTGGGCGCCGGGACGATTACCTGCAATTATGACGGTGCGAACAAACATCGGACCATCATCGGCAATGACGTGTTCATCGGCTCCGACAGCCAGTTGGTGGCGCCAGTGAACATCGGCGACGGAGCGACCATCGGCGCGGGCAGCACCATTACCAAAGAGGTACCTCCAGGAGGGCTGACGCTGAGTCGCAGCCCGCAGCGTACCATTCCTCATTGGCAGCGGCCGCGGCGTGACAAAAAGTAATTCCGGATGACGCGGAATGGTCTTCGATAACAGGAGAACAGAATCATGTGCGGTATTGTCGGTGGGGTGAGTAAAACAGATCTGGTCCCGATGATTCTGGAGGGGTTGCAGCGCCTGGAGTATCGTGGCTACGACTCTGCCGGGCTGGCGATATTGGGGGCCGATGCGGATTTGCTGCGGGTGCGCAGCGTCGGGCGGGTCGCCGAGCTGACCGCCGCCGTTGTCGAGCGTGGCTTGCAGGGTCAGGTGGGCATCGGCCACACGCGCTGGGCCACCCATGGCGGCGTCGCCGAATGCAATGCGCATCCCATGATCTCCCATGAACAGATCGCTGTGGTCCATAACGGCATCATCGAGAACTTTCATGCCTTGCGCGCCCACCTGGAAGCAGCGGGGTACACCTTCACCTCCGAGACCGATACGGAGGTCATCGCGCATCTGGTGCACCATTATCGGCAGACCGCGCCGGACCTGTTCGCGGCGACCCGCCGGGCAGTGGGCGATCTGCGCGGCGCCTATGCCATTGCGGTGATCTCCAGCGGCGATCCGGAGACCGTGTGCGTGGCACGGATGGGCTGCCCGCTGCTGCTGGGCGTTGCCGATGATGGGCATTACTTCGCCTCGGACGTGGCGGCCCTGCTGCCGGTGACCCGCCGCGTGTTGTATCTCGAAGACGGCGATGTGGCCATGCTGCAGCGGCAGACCCTGCGGATTACGGATCAGGCCGGAGCGTCGCGGCAGCGGGAAGAACACTGGAGCCAGCTCAGTGCGGCGGCTGTCGATCTGGGGCCTTACCGCCACTTCATGCAGAAGGAAATCCACGAACAGCCCCGCGCGGTTGCCGATACCCTGGAAGGTGCGCTGAACAGTCAACTGGATCTGACAGATCTCTGGGGAGACGGTGCCGCGGCTATGTTTCGCGATGTGGACCGGGTGCTGTTCCTGGCCTCCGGCACTAGCCACTACGCGACATTGGTGGGACGCCAATGGGTGGAAAGCATTGTGGGGATTCCGGCGCAGGCCGAGCTGGGGCACGAATATCGCTACCGGGACTCCATCCCCGACCCGCGCCAGTTGGTGGTGACCCTTTCGCAATCCGGCGAAACGCTGGATACTTTCGAGGCCTTGCGCCGCGCCAAGGATCTCGGTCATACCCGCACGCTGGCCATCTGCAATGTTGCGGAGAGCGCCATTCCGCGGGCGTCGGCGTTGCGCTTCCTGACCCGGGCCGGCCCAGAGATCGGAGTGGCCTCGACCAAGGCGTTCACCACCCAGTTGGCGGCGCTCTATCTGCTGGCTCTGTCCCTGGCCAAGGCGCAGGGGCATCTGAACGATGTGCAGCAGGCGGATCACCTGGACGCCTTGCGGCAACTGCCGGGCAGTGTCCAGCATGCCCTGAACCTGGAGCCGCAGATTCAGGGTTGGGCGGCACGTTTTGCCAGCAAGGACCATGCGCTTTTTCTGGGGCGCGGCCTGCACTACCCCATTGCGCTGGAGGGCGCGCTGAAGCTCAAGGAAATCTCCTATATCCACGCCGAGGCTTATCCCGCGGGCGAATTGAAGCATGGCCCCTTGGCCCTGGTGGACCGCGACATGCCCGTGGTGGTGATCGCGCCCAATGACCGCCTCCTCGAAAAGCTGGCCGCCAACATGCAGGAAGTCCACGCCCGTGGCGGTGAGCTCTATGTTTTTGCCGATTCGGACAGCCACTTTAACGCCAGTGAGGGCGTGCATGTGATGCGTTTGCCCCGTCACGCCGGTCTGCTCTCCCCCATCGTCCATGCTATCCCGGTGCAGTTGCTGGCCTATCATGCGGCGCTGGTGAAGGGCACCGATGTGGATCGACCGCGTAACCTCGCGAAGAGCGTGACGGTGGAGTAATGGGGCGGTTCGGTGTGCCGGGTGTTGTTAACGGACAATAGAGTATCATTCTGGACAATAGAGTTTCATCCCGAACAATAAAGTATCATCCTCAACAATAGAGTATCATCCTGGCCTTGCGCTCCGGAGGTAGTGGAGTATGCTTGCCTAATGATCAGCTAGGAGAGGATGCCTTGGCACGCCAACGCTACGGTGTCGACGAAGACCGGATCGCACGCTTCCAAAAGGAGGGACGTGGTCAGGGGCGTGGCGCAGACTACCACCCCTGGCTTACCATCCAAGACGTGCCCTCCCAAGGGCGGTCCCACCGACTCAAGGGCATCAAGACCGGGCGAGTGCATCACCTGCTCTCGGATATTGAGCGCGACATCTTCTACCTGTTCGATTGGGCAGACGCCGTCACGGACATCCGCGAACAGTTTCCGCTGAATCGCGACATCACTCGCCGTATTGCGGATGATCTTGGGGTCATCCATCCCCGCGATGTTGGCAGCGGCACCCCTCTAGTCATGACCACGGACTTTCTTGTGGACACGATCCATGATGGACGTATGGTGCAACTGGCGCGGGCGGTAAAACCGGCTGAAGAACTTGAAAAGCCGCGGGTGGTCGAAAAACTGGAGATTGAACGCCGTTATTGGGCGCAGCAAGGCGTGGATTGGGGCGTCGTCACCGAGCGGGACATCCCGAAAGCGATGGTTCGCAATATCGCCTGGGTTCACAGTTATGCCGTAATTGACCAGATGAGCCAGCCCTACGACGGCTACTACGATGAGAAAGCAAGGCTGGTGTTACGAGAACTTCCGTCGCACCCGGGGCCTACCCTCCGGCAATTCTGCGCCGACATGGACCTGCAGTTTTCTATGTCTGCTGGTGACTGTCTCCTCCTAATTCGCCACTTGCTGGCCACGAAGGCAATCGTCTGTCCTATGGACGGGCCTACGGACGACTCCAAGCTTTTGCGTCAGTTTCGAGTGGCCGAAGGTGAATCCAGGAGGGCCAGCGGATGAGGGATCTGTCGGTCAACCAATTGCTGGAATACCCCGATGAAGGGAAGATCGAAAGGATCCTCTGGGTCGATCCCGCGATGAGCGGCCTCTACGCCATCGACATTCATGCGCCGACCGCCATGCCCGTTTTCCGCGAGGCGGAGGAAATGGAGCGGATGCGCGAGACGGGCGAATGGCGCGTCACCGAGGCCGATCCCTGGCTGGCGTTCCTGGCCGACGAGGGCATCCCGGAAACCTACCGGTCAAAGAGGGACCGCGCCTGGGCCATGATACGCGCTCTGATTTTTGACCAGCCCGCCATCTTCCAGTCCGTTTCCCGAAGCCGGGCGGTCCAGGCAGCGATGGCGGAGACGGGGGCCACCAAGCAGACAATCTACCGCCTGCTGCGCCGCTACTGGCAGCGCGGCATGACGCCGAACACGCTGCTTCCCGATTACGACCGCTGCGGAGGTCGAGGTAACGAAAAACCCTCTTCTGGGAAAAAGCGTGGCCGGACTGCGGACAGGGACGATTCGGGCGTCAACGTCACGCCACAAATGCGGGAACTGTTTCGTGCGGTGGTCACCGGGAAATTCGCGAAGAATAATCAGATGGATTTTCGGGCCGCCTACGACGAACTAATCGTAAGCGCCTTTTCTGAGCGGGTCATCAATGAGCGGACCGGGCGCCAGGAACTGGTACCCCGCAAGGACGCCCCCACCCTGAGGCAGTTCCGCTACTGGTTCGACAAGGACAACGACGTTTTCCGAGTCGACCGAATCCGCCGCACGCCGCGGGTGTACGACAAGGACCGGCGCGCCCTCCTGGGATCGTCGACGGCGGAAACGGTCGGCCCCGCCTCCCGGTACCAGATCGACGCGACCATCGCGGACGTGTACCTGGTATCGCGATATGACCGTACAAAGATCGTCGGACGCCCGGTGCTCTATATCGTCATCGACGTGTTCAGCCGCATGATCACCGGCGTGTATGTGGGGTTCGAGGGACCTTCCTGGGTCGGGGCGATGATGGCCCTGTCCAACACCGCCACGGAAAAGGTGGAATATTGCCGCCAGTTCGGCGTCGAGATCGGCGCGGCGGACTGGCCGTGCCAGGCCCTGCCCGACGCTTTGCTCGGCGACCGGGGAGAGATTGCCGGCAGCGCCATTGAGACCCTTATCAACAACTTCCAGGTGCGGGTGGAAAACGCCGCGCCCTACCGTGCGGACTGGAAGGGCATCGTCGAGCAGCGATTCCGCCTGATTCCCGCCCGTTTCAAGGCCTATGTGGCCGGCTATGTCGCCCCGGATTTCCAGGAGCGCGGGGCCAGGGACTACCGTCTCGATGCGACTCTGGATATAGATCAATTCACCCGTATCGTCCTCTACTGCATCCTGTACTATAACAACCAGCATCTCCTCCGGGATTACGAGAAATCGTCCGACATGATCGCCGACGGAGTCCAGGCGATCCCATCCGACCTATGGGACTGGGGGATTGCTCATCGAAGCGGTAGCCTGCGCGCCTTCCCGCCGGAACGGGTGCGATTGAGCCTGCTGCCGAGCGGCGAGGCGACCGTCACGGCCACAGGCATCCGCTATGCCGGCTGCTTCTACAGTTGCCAGAAGGCGATCGAGGAACACTGGTTCGAGCGCGCGCGACAACGCGCGCGATGGAAGGTGCGGATCTCCTACGAACCGCGCTGCATGGACGAGATATACCTGCAGGACGAGACGGGACGGGGCCACTTCATTCCGTGCGCTCTGACCGAAAAGAGTCGGCATCACCAGGGCCGGACGCTATGGGAGATCGACCAAATCCGTCAGGAAGAAAGCCGGGCCGCGCGCAACCATGAGCGGCAGATTCTGCGCGGTCGCATCAACCTCGCCGAGAACATCAAAGGAATCGTTCACGAAGCCCAGACCATGCGCGTGGACGCGCCCGATCCATCCGGCAGCAATCGCCAGCGAACGGGCAGCATCCGCGAAAACCGTCGCGTGGAAAAACGGGAGAACCAGGAACGGGAAGCCTTCCGCCCCGGTCGGCGCCGGGAGGATGCTTCGGTAAAAGGGGAAATCCTCCCCTTCCCCAAGGGGAATCCGGAGGACGACTACAGTCTGCCGGACATCACGGAGATTCTGCGCGCGCAGAACGAAGAGCAGGGCGATGACGACGCGGGATGACGTGACCGACTTGCCGGAATATCGCGACAACCCCTTCATCGCGCAGTTGCCGCCCCTCTTGTCGGCGCGCGAAGCCTTGCGGACCATGGCCGCGCCTCCGATTTTTAACGAAAAAGAGCGTGGCTACGCCGCCCACCTCCGGGCGCATTGCGTCCTGCGCCTGAAGAATTATTTCGAGCCGCTGGAGAACCATCTACAACTGGAAGCGAAGTTCGGCATGCTCCTCCGCCAGGGGTATCTGAGCCGCAATCCCAACACTACCGATTATATCCGCCGTCTCCAGGACGGCTACGAGCGGGTCGTCGGGAAGGATCTCGCCGCTGTCCGGCGCCCGGTTCGTTCGACGGCGAGCAGTTTTGCTCTGGTTGGTTGCTCCGGCATCGGCAAGAGCTACGGCATGGCCAGGGTCCTGGAGCTGTATCCGCAAGTCGTCCACCATGCCGAGCCCTTCAGTCTTGACCAAGTGGTCTGGCTGAAGCTGGATAGCCCCTACAAAGGATCCCCCAAACAACTCTGCATCAGCTTTTTCCAGGAGATGGACAATCTATTGGGCACCCGCTACCGCGCCCGGTACGGAGCCAGCCGGAGTTCCCTGGACGAGATGATGGTCCAGATGGCGCAAATGGCCAACCTGCATGCCCTCGGCGTACTGATCGTCGACGAGATTCAGCATATCAAGGAAGCCCCCGGCACTGGAGCCGACGCCTTGTTGAATTTTCTCGTAACATTGGTGAACACCATCGGCATCCCGGTGATTGTCATCGGCACGCTGGGCGCACTGCCGCTGCTGCAGGGGGACTTCCGCCAGGCGCGCCGCGCCAGTGGTTTAGGAAGTCTGGTCTGGGAGCGCATGGAAGTAGGCGCGACCTGGAACCATTTTGTCGATCGCATGTGGAGCTATCAGTGGACGCGGGAGGTCTCGCCCCTGACCGGCGAGATCCGCCAAGCGCTCTATGAGGAAAGCCAGGGGATTGTGGACGTGCTGGTCAACCTCTTCATGATGGCGCAGTTGCGTGCCATCCAACTCGGAGTTCTACGGGGCAGGCCTGAGCGTATCGACGCTGGTCTGCTGCGGCAGGTGGCTAGTGAGCACATGCGGCTTATCGCGCCCATGATCAATGCGTTGAAACGTGGGGATCGCGAGGCGATCGCACAATATGATGATATCCGCCCCATGCAGGACCAGGTTCTGCAGGTGTTCAGCGACGCGCTGAGTTGCATGCCAGGGCAACCTGTCCTCGCCACCCGCTCTCCGGTGGCTTCGGTCACGACCGAAAAGGCGGCAAGCACGAATCTGGATGTGCGCGGCATCCTTCTGCCTATCTTGGCGCAGCTCGGGTTGGCTGGGGACATCGCGGAAGTCCTGGTGGCGGAAGCCGAAGCAGAGCATCCGGGCCTGTCCGCGCTAGATCTCGTGGGCATTATTACGGCTAAATTACGTGATCGCGCACCCGCCAATCCCTCTAAGAAACCGCGCAAGTCGACTACAAGCGCTACTAAAACCGCGAAAACACCACTTCCCGTGGATGCGCAGGATCTCCGGACGATCATCTCGGCCAAAAAAGAGGGCGTATCCGCTTACGATGCATTGCTTGCGGCGGGCGCCGTTAAACCGCCGATGGCCGATCTCGCGAGCTGAAAAAGCCACCCGTGTTGGCCTATTTCCCGGAAATTTATCCCGACGAACTGTTATACAGCGCGCTTGCGCGTTATCATCGCCACGTTTGTTCCAGAAGCCCGAAACACACCCTGTATGATCTCTTTGGTGAAACCGGGGTGCGGGCGACGGTGGGCTTGCAAAGCCATGTGGCGGCGTTGAGCCAAAGAATACCGGCCGATCGCGGACTCAGTCCGGAAAGACTGACCAGGGATTTTACCCTCTACCGTTATTACACGGCATTCGAGCCGAAGTCAGTGGGACAATCCGTACTGGCGTCATTAGCGGACGGCCCGGCGGATGCCGTGCATGTGCGTCTGGGTATTGCGGCGAGCGCGATTTCGGCTCCGGCATACTTACGGTATTGTCCCATCTGCTTTGGCGAGATGTTGAGCCGCTATGGAGAAGGATATTGGAGGCGCAGCCATCAACTCCCCGGCGTTCTGGTTTGTCCAGATCATGGCGCGGCCCTGGCGGACAGTGCGGTCTCTCAAGGTGGCAGTAACCAGCACGAATTCATCGCCGCGGATCAAAAGAACTGTTCGCCTGTGGCGGCACTCCCTTCTTGGGCGAGTAGCCCGCGCCAAGTGACGCTGTTGCAAGAGATTGCCAAGCGGAGCGCGGCGTTGCTCGATCATCCGCCAGCGCGCCCCAGCTTTCGCGATTGGAGTGCATATTATCGGAGCGCAGTGATTGATCGCGGCTTCGGCAAAGGCAAGGAGAATGTCGCTCAGAACCTTCTCAGGGAAGCAATTTCAAGCCTGTTTGAACCAGTAATCGACCTTATCCCCGGTGGTCTCGGCGACGATTGGCCTACGGCCATGGTACGGAAACACAGAAAGGCATTTCATCCGTTGCGGCATGTTCTATTCCAGATTTTTCTGGACAAACGGTCGCCGCAACGGCGGACGGAAACCCCCTTCGGCAAGGGACCGTGGCCCTGCTTTAATCGTCTGGCAGACCATTATGGGCAAGACGTGATCTACGAGATCGCTGTTCGCCATGAACAGAATCGGGTGATTGGTCGATTTTCCTGCGCCTGCGGATTTGTGTACAGTCGAGAGGTGGGATCAAGGAGTTCGCCGCGCATTTTGGACTTTGGTCCCCTACTGGATGGTCAAATCCGGCAGAAAGTGGCGGAAGGCCTGGGACTCAGGGCGGTAGCCAAATATCTTGCCATTGATCCAGGGACGGTGAGATTGCACGCCTCCCGACGCGGGTTGAATGTGCCCTGGAAGCCCTTAGCCGCACGACATTCCCGAACATTGGTGCCAGACCGGGATGCCATAAGAATACGGTGGTTGGACATGCAGCAGAATTACGCTGATTTATCACGTCGGCGACTGGCACTCCTGCTACCCAAAGAACACTCATGGTTGTACCGCCATGACAGGGAGTGGCTGGAGCAACATTCACCAACGGCACTGCACAAGAAATGGTCTGATCAGCGTGTGGACTGGGAGACATTGGATCGTAGCATGGCGATCCAACTGCGTAAGGCCGCGCGGGAAATCACTCGGGAGGTTCCGCCACAACGCGTTACCCAGGCGGCTTTGGAGCGCAAGTTGGGGCGGCCACTCCGGATGTCAGAACAACAGGCAAAACTGCCTAAAAGTATCGGTGTACTTGGCGAGGTCACGGAGACTATTGATGCGTTTCGCCTGCGCCGTATTGCTTGGGCTGTCTCGGAATTGGATCGCCAGGCGTTGCCTTTGCGATCGTGGCGGGTACGCCGCTTAGCAGGGCTGCCTTCGATAGCTTCACCGAGCGTAGAAACCGCCTTGGCCGCATTGGAAATAATGGCTGGATCCTTTGAGGTATAAATTGATCAGAATAGACGTATTGCGCAAAGTGCCTGAAGATTTGACGCTACACTGGCTGGCCGGAGTCGAACAAGACGATAAAAAAGGGTGGCAGGTCCGTATAGTCACCCGCGGCGTGTCGTCAGGCGAATTTGCCATGTGGCGCGTACCTATTGGGCTGTTCCCGGTGCTGGCACTCGGCTATAGCTTCTCCGACGGTAGATTGCTCCCAATAACCTACGGCGAATATTCGGAAGTGATTATTCCCAATCTGGCGGAAGGAGAGGAAATCAACTCGTCCGACATTCCGCCGGAATTATATTCGTTTGAAGGCAAATCACAGGGGGTGCAGCGACTCTTGCGTTATCGAGTGGATCAGGTGGAGTATTTGGTCCCGACCATGGAGCTCATCCGTAGCCTGTTCCTGCATAATAAAACGCTTGCCAATCATATTATGCAGCCTGGGGGCATTATGACACTCTTCAGGCCGGTCGAACCTGGGTTTCATCCTCGTCTGCAGCTCGATTATACCCAGCAAATGCCAGTGAGATCACTCAAGAGGCCATTTATCTTGGAATTTTCTTGGCTAGCGGTGGATCCTGATGGGCAACGCGCCTGGGACAGTGTCTACGAACGGACATTCAAACAAAAGTATATGACCTTTGATCCTCCTGATCTGCATGACTGTGGAATTAAGTTTCGTGGAGTGCGGAAAGGAAATCAGTGGCTTATCTTAGAAATCTCCGAGTTCACGGGGAAAAGGGTACCCTGTGACATTTTGTATTTTTCTCATCCGTCGTTGGGGAAAACGATTACAGTGCGGATGCCAAAAAGTCAGCCCAAAAGGCGTGGACCAGACGGTGGGCCGTCATCCGGTGACGTTCCTGTCATAGACACGGTAGGTTCGGGTAGTAGGACGGATGTTCATCAGCCAGCCCTGCCGATATTGACCAGAACCAGCATTTTTGACCGGGAAATCGAAGTGCGTCGGGTGGATAAAAAAGATCGGGTACGTGTTATCAGGCGTAGAAACAAGGGTGCTGCGGGTACCAGTGAAAATGAGGGAAAGACCCGAAAATATCGGGGAAGTGGAAAAACCCCACCGCCTAAAGTGAGCGTTTCCCCTGAGTCTCTGCACGACGATCTCCTGCCCATGGAGTTTCAGGTGCTTGCGGTCGAGAAAGGTGAAGGTACGGACGATCTAAGGCGATTGATGCAGGTGATCCGGACCATGGCGCACGGGTTAATAGATGTCCGTGTTTTGACGGCGCTGTGTCGGCTTGAAACCGGGCAGGCCTTTTCCATGGTTGGAAAGCGCCAAAGATTATGCCTGGTTGCCGTATTTTTCCAGAAAAAGACGTTCCCGGTGGTGTTGCTGGATGTGGAGCATAGTAACATAATGGCCTTGTCTACGCTGTTGCTGCGATTCAAGGGTAGTATCGGGCTTCGAGATATCGAAAACCATATCCTGTTGATTCTTCACCGGCTGGATTGTCGGGGAGGACGTTGGGACGTTACAGAGAATGAAGGCGACCAGCTTGCTCAATATGAGCGGCTGCGGAAGGTGATGAGACCTGATCCGGGAGGTAATGAGCAACAACAGAATGGCGTTTGGGCAGCAAAACTGAGGAAAAAGCTCTTTGAGGCTCCCGGCCCATCCGCTTCCACATAGTGATTGAGTATCGCGAGGCTTTCATGCCCCAGCCGTTGGTTACCGAAGAAGGCGGACCGTGAAAAGCTCTCCATCCTCAATTAGCTGAGGCTCGGTGCCATTGTGTTCCCTCATGCACTTAACGATCTTGCGTGGGACGCCCATGCCGGAATGTTCGAGGTAGCGGTAGTCGCGCATAACATCCTTGATGAGCTGGTTTCGTGTCGCACGGCAGCCGGTCAGCATCCGCGCCGGCGTAATACCATTTGGCAATCTGCCTGGGGAAGTAATTTCTAGTCGGTCCTCATAGATCGAAAGCTCAATGTCAGTGCTTGAGAGCAGATAGTCTCGATGAATCAGGGCGTTGACGATCGCTTCGCGGATGGCCTCGCGGGGATAAGCTGGGAGGTTCTCGCGGCGCGCACCGCCTTCTTCAAGTTGCCCTCCGATAGCAGTGTTGCGCTGGACGAAGGCGATGGCTTGCTCGACCAAGCCAGCTTCGACGATATCGCCTGCGTCGTTTAGCAGCGGAGTCATCGGCCCCCGCAAGGCGGCCCTTTCACGGGCGGCATAGTCCTTATCTACGCCCGGAAAGGCAACGGCGTCGATACCAGCTTGAGGCAGGAATCGATTGGGTGTCCTACCGAACAGAAGAATGCCTGAAACAGTGATGCCGTCCTCGACCATGATCTCGGTGTTGAACAGAAGGGCCCTCCACGCGGCTTCATCATTGTTTTCCGGCACGACCTGCTCCCTCACCTGAGCGAAGTAATTCGATAGGCGCCGCATGTCCAGGTCGGCGAGTGTTGCGCCGGATACTGGTCGCAGCTCAGCTCGGAAGCTACCACGCTGCTGGAACAGCCGACCGAGCTCTTCCGGGGTCGGCTCGCGACTCTGAGTCCCCACCCTGATGAAATAGCTGTTCTTATTGTTGTGCCATAGGGTATGAACATCGAGACCACGTGAAACGCGCACGATAGCGACATCTTTTCCTGGCTCAACGTCCCTAATCTGCTCGTAGAACGGAATAAGGCCAGGTCGTATTTTGTCCCGGCAGGCAGTCATTACCCACTCTTCAAGTTTCTGCCGTGTGATACCGCTGATGCTACCGTCATCCTCAACCCCCAACAGGACGATCCCGCCTTCGAAATTGGTCAAGGCGACGAGTTCCTTTGCCAAGTCATGGTTCTGAATATCGTCACGCTTGAATTCAACGCCTGAATTCTCGCCGTTGCGGATGATTTCTAGCAGTTCGGTGTAGGTCATGGTCATGTCTAAAATCCATATTTTTGGCGGCGCATCTCAAAAGCGGTTTTTCCGCCTTCAAGGATTTCCTCGACCATCTCGCGCACGGGCTGCATATCAATCGAGCCCATGTGCCGTTCGTTGACACGCCCTTGAACGACTTCGTTCTGAATACCTGTTGAGAGGCCGATAATCAACTCGGCGTCACCAAGCACGGGGATATTAGCATTGTGGGTCGAGAAGACGAACTGCCGTTTGCGTTTCTCATTCCTCATCGTCGGTACAACACCTTCGGTAATGAAGCGATTGTCGAGGTCATCCTCAGGCTGATCAACGACGAGAGGAGCTTCCGATTCAAGCAGCAGTAGCAAAAGAACGGCTGTTGCCTTTTGGCCGGTCGAAAGTGCTTCAATCGTTTGCCAGGTTTCCGGCTCGCCCTCGGATGAGGTGTTTAGTTCGATCTGAGTTGTTGCTGGTAATTCCAGCTCTTCCATCCTCATGAAAATGTCGGGATCCGCCTGGGCTAGGCGTTCGGCCGCTGCCGACGGCAGGCTGTAGTTGCTGATAAGCGAATCTTTGCCCTCGCGGCAGCATTGGGCGAAGTCCATCAGCGACAGAGTATCGCGGCTTTTCAAACGCTCCAGCAGCGCGGCAAGGTTGCCGCCAATTTCATCACGCAGAAGCTTTTCGAGCGGCTCACGATTGCCCCCCATCATGACCATGGCACGCACTCGACCGCCCAGTTTCCTAGAAACACGCTTGGCTGCCTTCTCCAAGGCACGGTACTCGGCGGATTGAAGATTGAACCACTCATCAAGCAAGTTGCGCCGATTCTGTTGGTATGCGGCCAAGTCACGGGTAAGGGCTTCCTTTTTCTCCCGGAGCGGCCTCAATTCCTCGATCTGCCGACGCAGGCGGATGAACTCCTCGCCATCAATCTTGGATTTCTGAAGTTCACGCAAGAGAGCTTGGTAGGTGGTTTCTACCGCTTGCCTGCGTTGGTCCCAATGACCGCGCAATGCCGACAGGCTAGTATCGGCCACGGAAAGCTCCTGTTCGATCTGCCCAGCGACCGCTTCAAGTTGCGCCGTCATCCGATCAAGAATGGCTGCGCCCTCGATGAGCAGCGCGCTGTTCGGCAAACCCTCCAACGCCTTGGCGGATAGGAAAGCAGTATCGATCGGCAGGAGCCCGGCCAGCTCCTGGCGTAACGTCGAAACCGGAGCCAGCCTTTCCTTGATGGTCGCCAAAATGCGCTCTTCCCGCACCAGGAGACTCTTCTCCTTCAGACGTTCCTCCAGACCGGCATCCTGAAATCGCTTTTGCGTCTCTTCCAGACTCGGCAAAAGGCTAAGGCGCTCCTCGATCAGCTTGATTTCTCGTTGCACATCAGTGATCCGGCCACGCGAGCGCTCCAGATCCAGGCGCAATTTCGCCTTCTGGGCACCCGCGTTCGGATCACGTTCGACAAACCGCTCCAGTAGCAGCGTCAGCTTCCCGCGACTCTTGGTCAGTTCCGATATTTCGTGTTGGCCGAATATCTCGACGCTCGGTGCTACGTCAAGGGGCGACAGGTTTAGAACGTTACCTAGCTCGTCCTTGACCACAGGCGGGTTGGGTATCGTCCGCTCGATGGTGTAATCATGCTTGGCGGGATGATGCGACCGCACGAGCAGCGAAATCTTGGTGCCACTTTTCAGGACGTATTTCAGAACGCCCTGATGGGCCTTGTTTGCCTCTTCTCCAATGGGGTCGATCGCCAGCGCATAGCGAAGGCTCTCGATAATGGTCGATTTCCCGGTCCCCCGGCCACCCACCAGCACATTTAGGTTGCCGTTGAAATGCAGTCGCGTTCCGTCAAGGAAGCCGCCTTCCCAAGCCATGGCAATGAACTCGGCATGCGGTTCCGGGCTTGGATCGCTATGCAAGCGTATCCGAGACTCTGGATCGAGGAACGCTTGGCGAAGGCCTTCTACCGACAGTGCCGACATTTTTATGAAGCAGCTTGACCGTGGCTCAGCCAAATCCTCGGGGCTGTTCACATCAGATGCGTTGATGACGGCGACACGGCGCTCGCGTTTGTGCGCCGCGTCTTTGTTCTCCAGGATGGCGCGTACATTTTGCGGGGCGTCGCCAATTGGCCCTGGCAGTGCGCAGGCGTACAGATCACGGGACTGCCACGCATTCATGCGCGGCTGGCCCTCAAGCGTCGCCAACAAGCCGTTGTCAGCGGCGACATGGGCAGCGATTGAGATGCCACCTTGTTTGCGGACGCATTCCAGTAACTTGAGGCAGTTCTTATCCCCATTCGGGGAGATTGCCTTGTGATCCCCCACGCCCATCTGGCCGATTAAGCGTTCCAGGCTGTCGTCCTTGTCGGGATCGTAGAGACACAAGAAATGTACGCCGTCATCTGATGCCGCCTCGAACCCACCGAAGGCGAAAATTCCCGCCGCACGAGCCGCGTTGATTAAACCCCGCGAATCGCTGATCCGATAGTGATCAGTGACGGCAATGGCCTCGATGTTGTTGGCATGGCAAGCCTCAATAATCGCGGAGTTATAATCAGCCTCGTTTTGGAAGGCGGTCTGTTTGGCATGGCGGTCGTGATAGGCGAACGGATTAACCTGCAGAGCGCACCGGTAGAACCGCGCGCCGTTCGGCTGTTTCAGCGCCTCGTTGATCGCTTGGGACCGTGTTTTCTTGCTTTGCATTATCACCCATCTCCTACTCACTGTTTATATGTTTTCGCACGGGGAACTGCGATTAACCAATGTTCACTGGCACGAGCGTCATCGTGTCATTGCCGAAAATATCGATTACCTTGACAGCTACGGTGTAGCGCCCCGGCCGGTCATAAGTATGCACGGCCGTTGCCAGCTCCAGGTCGCGATTCTGGCGGGTGCGGAAGCTCTGCCATTCATTCTCGAAGATGTAGCCGCCCGTCCAGCGCTCCTCGAATTCCTGCGTAATCAGTTCGTCTTGCGGCGGTTCAATGCCTAGCAGTGAGGCGACTCCACTGAGGCCGGTGCCCACTGGCACCTTGATGATTTCTCTGCGGCTCATATAGTCGAAATCCACCGCCCAGTAATCCACCCAGTCCGTCCAGTGCTTGGTCAGGCGCGCCTTGGTGACGATCCCTTCTTTGTTCTTGCTCACCTTGTAGAGCTGACCCTGTTCGCACATGACCTCGCTCTTGCCTTCCTTCATGGCGGCAATCGCGGCCTCGGCGGCGCCCTGGGTGTAATAGACCGAGAAATCCGTTAGCTCAATGGTGACCGCGAACTTGTTCTTCTTGTCGTAGCGCGGCGTGGCTTCGACGAAGCTGATGTCGTGGAACACCACCTGACCCTTGTCGATGGCCCGCTTGTCGAACACCTCGGCGGGAATGTATTTCGGGGCCAGGTCGATGCCCTTGCCACGCGCTTCCTCAAGCACGGCCGGAAACAACCCCATCTCGAACTCGAAGGCCAGCACGTCTACACGCGAAGCACCGCGCTTGCGGCACTCGGTAATGACTTCCTCAACGAACAGCCGACCCACGGGCAGGTTGATCGGCCCGATCACCACCAGCCGGCCATTGCGCGCGCCGTGGAAAAAGCCGTCCTGCGCCTGCGTGCCTTCGGTGCCGCCAAATTCTGTGGCCTTGTAGGCGCGCAAGATCAGGTCGCGGAACTCGTTTTCTTTCTGGGTGAGGGCTTGGGCCTTCTGTTCGCCTGAGAGCCGCCCACCGACATTCAAGTAGGCTTGGCGCTCGTAGCGGCCAAGGTTCAACACCTCAAAAGCACGGAAGTCTTGTTCGGCGGCCTTTTTCTCGCGTTGTACACCGATGAGCCGTTTGCGGGTCGTATGGATACCGAATTTCCCAAGATCGGTGGCAATCCATTTGCGCCCCAATTTTTCGGCGACGGCAGCGGTCGTGCCGGAACCAACGAAAAAATCGGCAACCAAATCTCCTTCTTTACTACTAGCCTTGATAATGCGCTCGAGAAGGGCTTCCGGCTTTTGAGTCGGGTAGTCCATGCGTTCAGTTGCCGCAGACTGAATAGACTGAATGTCGGTCCAAACATCCTCGGGTAATTTGCCTTCATCCAGGTAGTACCGATATAGCTTCTTCTTCCCAGTTCCCCACTTTTCTACGTAACGCCGTCCGTCCTCGTCAACGCCCATACGCCCGCCATAGTTCTCGCCCTTCTCATCCTGCTTATGTGGAGTAAACGGAAGTCTGACCGCATCTTGGTTAAAGATAGGAGAATCAGTCTTAGAATAATAAAGGATGGTATTGTGTTTTCGCGCCCAGTGCTTTACCCCCTTTCCACCTTGACTGAAGTACCAAATGATCTCGTTCCGAAATCCAGGAGCTTCGTTATCGCCTCCTTTCCCAAATACTTCATCTAATGCGATACGGACAAGACTTGCCAGTCGCCAATCGCAATGCACATAGATGCTCCCGTCCTCTGCCATCAGATCGCGCATGAGGATCAGGCGCTCATAGATCATTGAAATGAAACTATCCGCCCCCCGCCCCCAAGTATCGCGGTAGGCGATTTGCTCGAGTAAGTTCGCTTCCTTGTGGAAGGTCTCACCGCCGATCTCGACATCCATGCTGAAATCCGCGCCGACATCGAATGGTGGGTCGATGTAGATCAGCTTCAAGCCGCCCGCGTCCTCGATCTGGCGGCGCAGCGCGCCGCTCTTGAGCGAGGAGAGAATCAGCTTGTTGTCGCCCCAGATCAGCTTATTGGTCCAACCCCTGACCTGGCGGCCGCGCGGGTCGAACAGATCTCCCTGGGTTTTAGTCTCGGCGCGCGGCTCGTCCACATGCTCCAGGGTCTGGAAGGGCAGCACCGTGGTGCACACGTCCCGCGTCTTGCCGTTCCACACCAGCTCGACCTCGCGCTTGTCCTCGAACAGGATGAAGCGGTATTTCTCCGGCAGGGCCTTGCCTTGCTGGATCAGGGTCACCAGGTCGCGTTGTTCGGCTTCGCTCAGGTCGTAGGCTTTCTTGTCTTGTTTTGCCATGGTCAGCGGCCCTCGTCTTGGTATTCACGGAATACGCTGGCCAAGCCCGCGAACGTCGAGGGCTTGTGCTGCTCGAAGCCCTCCTGATCGACATAGACGAAGTGGTAACTCGGCCCGCCGTCGTCCTTGCTCGCTTCGGTGGCGTCCTCGCACCACTGCCGCAGGCGGGCCATTTTCTGCGGCAGGTCGAGTTCTTCGCGGCCTTTGGTCTCGACGATCCAGACCTCGCCGTTGCTGATGCGCACAATGAAATCCGGCGTGTAGGTGGACAACTCGCCGTTGGCTTTGACGTATTCGATCTTGAAGCCCACGGCCATGTAGTTCTTGCCGAAGGCCCGCACGTCGGGCGCAGCCTCCAGGAACGCGGCAAAGGCCAGCTCAAGGCCGCCCGCGTTGGCTTCGCCGACGATGCGGTTGAATACCGACTTCTTTGCCTGCACGAAGTCGCGCGGCTCGGTTCGGAAAGGCCGGGTGTCCCGAAGCCGGATATGACCGTCGATGCGCGAGCTGCCGCCTTCGTAGATCGTCAGGGCGTTGATCGCGGCGCGGAAATGATCGAACACCAGCTTGCCGACTTCCGGTTCGGACAGGTTGCGCAGGATCACCGGGTCTTCCAGATCGACCGGCTGAGTGAAGAGGTGGTCGCGAAGGAAGGATCTGACCTTGGGATAGAGCTGGTCGTAACCGCCGACAAGGCGCAAGTCCTTGAGGAGTTGCCTCGCGAAAAACGCCACCACGGAGCGGTAATCGCCTGGCCCGCTGCCATCCAATTGCATGGTGTGATCGACCTCGCCTTCGAGCATGGTCTTGAAGACAATCTCGCGGGTTTCTTCCGGCGTGAAGGCCTTGATCGGCAGCTTCGGGTTGCCGAAGTGTTCCGGCTCCAGCTCGGTCAGGTCTTTGAATTCCCGGTTGTAGCGCCGGGTCAGGCGCGGCACCGTGATGTCGAGTTCGTCGATGTTCTTGTCGGGCGATTCGGTTTCGACCTCGACAACCAGAGAATCTTGCCGTTGCCGTCCACCGGCGCCGCCCATCGGCACACGGTCAAAGGTGACGCCCTCGTTCTGGATGGATTCCACAAAATCCATGAAAGCCGGCGTGCCCATCACCGAGACGGTCTCGCGCTGGTCGCTGCCGAAATACATGCGGCGCAAGCCGCGCCCGAGGGTCTGTTCCGGCAGGATGTTGCTCTTGGCGGCATAGGCGCGCAGGCCAACGATGGTGGTGACGTTGCGCACGTCCCAGCCTTCCTTGAGCATCAGCACCGAGACAATCGCCTTGTAGGGCGATTTCCAGGTGTCGATTTCATTGGACTGCTTGCGCAGCAACTCCAGATCTTCCTTGCTCTTGCCGGAGGCCGCCTCGGAAATCTCGCCGTTGTTCTTGGTGTGGATTACCAGCACCGCTCCCTGTAGCTCCGGGCAAATCCGCTCCAGGTGACTGCCCACTTCGTCGCAGTTTTTGGTGTCGTCCACCATGACGAACAACACCGCCTTCTTGCCCAGCTTCTCGTGTTCGGCGTAGCTCTTGCGCCATTCCTCGATGCCCAGAGTGAGGTAGTCGGCATATTTTTCGGAGATGATCGGGCTCTTGTGCTCCTCCAGCTTTGCCCGGCTGGCCGCATCCGGCAGCACGGGGTGCTTGACCACGTTCTGGGCGATGGCCTCGACCAGGGGGTAGTCGCTCACGGTCTGCACGAAGATCGCGCCATTGTCGTGGCGCGGCGTGGCCGTCACGTCCACCTGGATCGCCAAGTGCAGGTCTTTCTGTAGCAGCTTGTGGTGAATGTCCTGGATGCACTGGAACCATGCCAGGCGGCTGTCGTGGATGTGGTGCGCCTCGTCGTTGAACACGGCGAGTTCATCAATCTCGCGCACGATTTCGCCCAAGTCGGTGTTGCTGTCAGTGGTCTTGCCGACGGGCTTGGCACCGAACGGCGCGAGGAAGTAATCGCGCAGGTCATCATCCTCCAGCGAGGGCTCGGTCACCTCGCCGAGATAGACCCGGTGGATGTTGGTCAGAAAAAGATTACCGGTCGGCCGAACGATGCGCACGTCGTCCTGGATGTGCAGGGCCATCTGGAAATCGTCGCGCCAGTTGTGGCCGGCATGGCCATTGTCGGGCAGCACAGGATCATTGAAGAAGATGCGCAGCCCGTCGAAATCGGCGCGCAGGCGGTCGAGCACGATGATGTTGGGCGCGATCAGCAGGAAGTTGCGCGCCAACGTCGAATCCGCCTCATAGAGCTTGTGAAAGTAGCTCCAGGCGATCAGCAGCGACAGCACCTTGGTCTTGCCCGCACCAGTGGCCATCTTGACCACGAAGCGCGGCCACGCCTCATCGAACATATTGGCCGACACGGCGCCAGAGGCGTCGAAACGCAGCAGGTCGAACTTGTCGCGCGCGCCGCGCACCTCATAGAGCCAGATGACGGTTTCGACCGCTTCGCGCTGCGCGAAGTAGTAGCGGAACTGGTTTTGTGTGCCGTCTGCTTGTTCGATCATATGGCTGGTCTCGAACCACCAAGCCAGCAGTGCGCGTGACGTTGACGAGGCGCCCGCATAGTCAGTATCGCGCCATGCTTTTACCTCTTCCCGTACTTTCGCGACCAGTGGAGGCAGCAGCTTTTCATAAGCTGTACTGCGTAGTTCTTCCGCTGCCGGGAACCAGCGCAGGTCTGGGGGCAATACCTCGTAGGGAGAGCGTGGGAAATTCGGGTGCAATGCCATATGTTTGGAGTTCCTCTTTCTTGTAGCGATAGCGCCGGGTTTTCGACAAACGCCACGGACCGTTTTACTGGTGTTCCATGCTTCGCGCACGGATACGCCGCGTTTGCGTAGTTGCCGGTAGCCTGACCTGCCCCATTGCTTCCAGATAGTGCAGCGTAACTTGCGCCGCAGCCGTTTGTCGATGTCGCGCAGAGGACCGGGACTCAGCACTTCGGCTACGCCGAAGTATATTTTCCAACCAAGCAGAATTATTCTCAGCTTTGCCACGATGTCGGCCAAACGGTGGCCTCGGATGTGGCGGGTCAGTTCTCGGATGCGGTCTTTGAGTTTGTCGATGGCTTTGTCCGCCACCTTCAGTCTGGCTCCGTTCTGGCTGACCGTAAATCGATGAATCGGTCGACCACGGTGGGGAGAAGAAAACCCCACACTGCTGCTCGTGGACGAAATTCAGACGCTGGTCCTATGTGTCCGACGACAACCCGTATTCCAAAGTGCAGTCCATTACGCTTTTTGCAGCCGAAGCCTCCAAACAAAGCAGAACGATTGAATTACCTGGTTTTATCGGTAACATAGATAATTATCTATCATGGCAATAAAACAGGATAGAAATGGCCAAAGACCCCTGGCACTACCCGCGAACAGCGTTGGCCGATCAATACCTGAAAACGTTGGGCATCGGACTCAGCAAGAGCCTGGTGCTCTTTGCCCAGCGGCGGATGGGGAAAACGGAATTTCTCCGTAAGGACCTACTGCCGACCGCAGAAAATGCCGGGTATATCACCATTTACGTGTCCCTGCGGGAGTCCGGGGAGGACCCCAAATCGGTATTGCTCGATGCCATCCGAAAGGCCGCGGAGGGAGAGGGTGTTATTCCGGGCATATGGCGCCGGTTGGGCCGACCGGGACCAAAAGGTGTCGGAGCCAATGCGGGTACAGTAGGCGCACAGGCATCATGGGAGCGAGGGACGGCAGAGGCCAGTGACCGCATGCTGGATCTCCGGCAGTGGATGAACACGTTGGCCCAGAAGAAAAACCCCACACTGCTGCTCGTGGACGAAATTCAGACGCTGGCGGACGAGAAGCGGTATGGCGCACTGGTGGCCGCTCTGAGGAGCGGCCTCGACAAGCATGGAGACCAGATCAAAGCCGTATTCACCGGGTCATCAAGCGAAGGCCTGCGGCGGATGTTTCAGATGGAAAAGGCCCCGTTTTTCCAGTTTAGCCATCAGATACCCTTTCCCCAACTGGGGCCAGCGTTCGTGCAGCACATGCTTCGCGCCTTTGCGAATGCGACCCAGCGTCAGTTAAATGAAGCGGAGGCATGGCAGGCGTTTATCGACCTGGCGTTGGTGCCCGAGCATTTCCGGTTGATGATGGCCAACATGGTCCAGTTGGGCAGCACCGATATCGCCACCGCACTAGAAGAGGTCAAAACGGCCATACAAGAATCGGCCGAGTACCCCTACAGATAGGCGGAGTTGACCCCTATCGACTATGCTGTGCTCAACATAATAGCTGAAGGCCAAAAGCCTTACGCGCAAGAAAGCCGGAAACTCATCGCGAAGCGTATGGAGATCGCTGGCGCAAGGCTGTCGGAGTGACACCGGGCAATGCCGCGCGAATTTCTTCAGTGCGCAGGTTGAGCTTGCCGGTGCGTTCAGCGCGGTGTCGAGCACGGATGATAAAGACTTGGCAGTGATCATGGGGAGACTGGCAGTCATTTTGCGCAATGTGTCATTAGATGTCGCATAACGCAAAACGAATACATGCCCCCCCTAGCCATGATCCAGAAATGTGGGCCACTGATCGTCAGTTGCCCAGCTGCTTGGCGCGTCCATCACAAACTCATGCAGGCCATGCTCGCGTCGAACGCGTGGAGAGCTACTCGCTGCAAGGCCATGTGCAAGCCCTCCTTTAGAACTTATACCCTAACGGGACATAGTTTATGGGTGAGTGACTGGAAGGCCAGTAAGGATGCGCTTTTAAGCATCATAGCTTTGCGATGTAGAAATACATTGTAATGCATCGTAATTTCCTGGCGACGACGGCAATGTCGGCGCCTTTTTCATTACGTGCATGACGGGCCGGAGCTGGCCGGGTGCTGCCGGACGGGTATCAAAGCGGAAGCGGTCGCCCAGCGATGAGCCCTGATCGTCGGCAGAAGACTGATTGCAGACATTCGGCAGCGGAAAGCAAATGGCATCATCCGACCCAAAGCAGCTAACCAGTCTCGGCGGGACAGGACTGTCGCTGATCAGCATCACATCACGGCGTCTCGGTTATCTAATCATCTCCGCCCCATGAAGGGATAACGAATTCCTGCTGCCTATGACCGTCCGTGGCAGCGCTTGTACTTCTGCCCTGATCCGCAAAGGGCATGGGTCGTTGCGCCCCACCTTCACGCGACGCGAAGCATTGTTTAGCGACGCTTTCACCACCCTACCTCGCGGCGCGCCAATGCGACGAAGTCATCACCTTCTGATCCCAGAGGATCAGCCAGCAGCGGGCCCGCGCCGAAATCCACCTGGGCGGCCTCACCCGGGGCGAAGGTCAACCGGGAGGTGACGCGCGGCGGTGCGGCGGCACGAATCTGGCGAATCAGCCGCTCGACGGCGGAATAGCTGCCGCCGAAGCCGTACTGCCGCACCAGGGCCGCATGGATGTTGATCCCCTGGATACCTGGGCCACCCACGCGGCGACACACTCCTCCTGCTCCCTGAAGCTGGAGAGACACTGGGTCGGCTGACCCTCTGGACGCCGCTATAGAGCAACTGCCATCTCAGCATCTTCGGGCAACGGCCGCCGAGGATCCAGCCAATCTCTTTGCGCAGCCTGCTGCCGCAAGAGCCCAAGCTTCCTGCGACCCATGAGTCCAGCGCGGGCGATACTACGGTCAGTGTCGCCATGGCGCATCCACACCAAAATCTGACGAATCGTAAACATCTCAAATCTCCTGTTGCTCATGGTTCCCTCCCAAAAGCGAGGAAGGTAACCGATCCAATAGAAGTTCGAGACCCCGAAGGCTACTCCGTTGGGGGCGCCATATTGCCGACCTGTGACAGGAGGTGCCCACGATCAGCGGAATCACTGCCCACGATCGCCGGAATGCGCAGCTTATGGTAACTTAGCCTAAATGCAGCCACTGATTCCCGGTGACCCATGCCCATACCAGACTTTCAAACGCTCATGCTTCCCGTCCTGAAGTCTGCCATTCAGGGGGAAAGGCGCATTTCCGATGTGGTTGAACAGTTGGCTGAAGATTTTTCGCTCACGCAACTGGAAAGAGACCAATTATTGCCCTCTGGAAGGCAAACCCAGTTTGCCAACCGCGTGAACTGGGCAAAATCCTACTTGAATAAGGCTGGCCTCGTGGTGAATACCCAGCGCGGTCATTTCTCTCTGACGGAACGTGGCCGGAAGGTGCTGGCTCAGTCTCCAGAGAAGATTGACCGAAAATTCTTGGCTCAGTTCAACGAATTTCAGGACTTCGTCAGCATTCACCACCATCATGAAGACCCGACTCAAGAGGAGCGGCAGGAGCCGACCCAAGAATTGGCACCCGATGAGCTGATGCGGCAGGCTTACCACGAATTGGAATCCACGCTCGCAGAGGAACTATTGCAGCGCGTCCGCTCTGGTTCTCCTGCCTTCTTTGAGGCTCTGGTAATCCGGCTTTTGCTGGCCATGGGCTACGGCGGTCAATCCGCCGAGGACGTGGAGAAAGCGCTGGTCGGCGGCATTGGAGACGGCGGCATTGACGGAATCATTGACCAGGATCCGTTGGGTCTGGACCGAATCTATATACAAGCCAAGCGCTATGGTGAAGGCAATACGGTGGGCGCTGGAGCCATTCGGGATTTCTTTGGCAGCCTGGACCGGTTCAAGGCCAGTAAAGGGCTGTTCATTACCACGTCAGATTTTACCCAGCAGGCACGAGAAACGGCAGAAATGCTGAGCAAAAGGATTGTACTGATTAACGGCAAGCAACTTTCCAGGCTGATGGTCCGTCATGGGGTAGGGTGCCGCGTGGAAGAGACCCTGGAAATCCGAAGGCTGGATGAGGAGTTTTTTGGGTAGGTTAGAGCTGGGCTGCTTGCACACAGATCGGAGATCAGATTTAAAATAACAGGCAAGCTTGTGATGGGGTACGGAAAGTGGCCCATTAAAGCTATCAGTAGACTGTCTGAGCGTCCCTTTGCATTGGATTGTTGTGTAATTAGTTATAAATCAATGCGATGGGTTAAATATAACTCATTTTATCGATGCTGACCGCAAGGCTGGGCTTGAATAAACAAAGGGGAAATGCATGAAAGGCAGGAAGTTATTGTTGTTGGTTGTCATGGCGGTGGCATTAGCGGGGTGTGCCAGTGCTGGCGCAATTGTCCCTCTCAACCGCGATACATACATGGTTGCGGCCTCGGGTGGTGGCGGATTGCGCACTTTCTCGCATTTGGAATCTTTAGCACTTGCCAAAGCGCGGGATTATTGTGCTGGCATGAATAAAAGAATGGTTTTCGTGAGCGTGCACAACTCTGGAGCTCCGACATGGACGCCTATGGAATCGGACGTTACGTTCAGGTGCGTGACTGATCAGGGGCAATAATATCGCGCCGGAGCTAGGGAACTCCTGATCAGGCATGAAAACGCCGATTTCTCCCCGCGCATTTGCCCGAAATAGGCCCATTCAGCGATTTTGTGGGCGAGATCCCGTCCATTCTGCCCCTTGGGGCGGATTTTGGGCGCAGTGCGCCTCAGGCAGCCGGCAGGCGACGCCGCAGCAGGTAGAGATTGGCCAGGGCAAAGAGCGTGGTGAGCTGGGCGCCGTTCTTGGTTAGGCTCCGGTAGCGGGTCTTGCGGGTGCCGAACTGGCACTTCAGCACCCGAAAGGCGTGCTCTCCCAAGGCACGGATCCGGGCCACACTCCGGTTGTAGCGCTTCGGAGCCGCCAGACCTTTCCTCTGCCCGGGAGTGCGGCGCAAGGCCACGGCGTCCTGGGTTCCCTGCGCGGCCAGGCGCTCGTGGACAAGAGGGATAGTCGTAGCCCCTGTCCGCCAGGACGACTGGTTCTTCTCCCGTCAGCAAAGCGTCCAGGGCTTTGTGGTCCGGGACCTTCGCCGCCGTGACCTCCACCGCTTCGACAACCCCTTGCAAATCCGTCGCCACATGGGCCTTCATCCCGAAGTACCACTGATTCCCCTTTTTCGTCGAGCTCATCTCCGGGTCCCGTTTCCGTTCCCGGTTTTTGGTGGAACTCGGCGCATGGATCAGGGTGGCGTCCACCATCCTGCCTTCGGCGAGCAGCAAGCCTTTCTCCCGCAGGACGACCTGTACTTCCTCGAAGATCGCGCGCGCCAGGTCGTGCCGCTCCAGCAGACGACGAAATTTCAGGATGGTCGTTTCATCGGGAACAAAGTCCCGGCCAAGATCGACACCCACGAATCGCCGCAGCAGCGGGATCTCGTAGAGGGCTTCTTCCATGCCAGGATCCGAGTAGGCATACCACTGGGCACCTCTAAAAACCGGCGCTCAGAACGAAGAATAATCTAAAAAATCAGAATTAAGGTTATTTTCCTGCTGTTTTGATGCCGAATGCTGTTCTTTACGGCTGTTTTTCCATAATTTGCCGCATTACGGGCAAGCCACCGCCCTCATAGGACCTACTTCGAGAAACCCCAGTCGCTTGATGTTGTAGGTAACCGCCATCATGGTCAGCGCAAAGTCGGCCCGCGCCTGGCCTATGGTCCGGATACACTTGCCGCCCATCTGCTCCATGGTGCCGAATACATGTTCTACGCGCGCCCGCACTTTGGCGATTTTATGGTTGCGCCGCTGTTGGCATTCGGACAGTGGGTGGTTGCGGCTGCCTTTCCGTTGGATACGACTCCGGTAGCCTTGGGCCTTGAGTTGTTCTTCCCGCTCCTGACTGGGGTAGCCTCTATCCGCATACACTTCGGCACTGGTATTCCAGTCATCCAGTACAACTTCAAAGTGCCGGCTGTCGTGGACAGAGGCCGTGTCGGTCACCAGCTTGCGGATCAGTTTGTGTTTGCGATCTACTCCGATAGAGATGTAATGGATGCCTCCCCCTACAGGACCGGCAGCGGGGTGCTTCAGAAGGGAGTCCCCGCTTGATCCGGACGGCATCAAGGTGCCAAGGTGGAAATTTATCCACGTAAAGGACAAGGAGGACTCGTCATGCAGGTTACAACATACGGATTGGATTTGGCAAAAAGGGTCATGCAACTGCACTGGGTAAACCTGGAGACCGGCGAGATTCACCGCAAACAGTTGAAGCGCCGTGCACTCCTGGAGTTTTTCGCCAACCGCCAACCGGGAATCGTGGCGATGGAGGCTTGCGGTAGCGCCCACTATTGGGGACGGGAATTGCGTAAGCTGGGGCATGAGGTCCGCTTGATTGCTGCCCAGTTTGTGCGTCCCTTCGTGAAGACCAACAAGAACGATGCGGCCGATGCGGCAGCGATCTGGGAAGCCGTACAGCGGCCTGATATGCGCTTCGTGGCGGTCAAGAGTGAGGAACAGCAATCCGTTCTGTCGCTGCACCGTATGCGGGAGCAATTGATCAAGATGCGCACTATGCAGGTGAACCAGATCCGGGGCCTGCTCTACGAATTTGGTGCTGATCTGCCGCAGGGCCGCCAGCGGGGGCTGAAAGAGGTTCCTGATGCTTTGGCCGACCTGGAAAAATCGATATCGCCCATGCTGCGGGACACGGTTCGTCAGCAATTAAAACGTCTTGAAGAGATGGACAAGGATATTGCGGATATCGAAAAGCGTTTGACGCTGTGGAAGAAAGGCCAAGAGGCCGTGACTCGATTGATGGCTATCCCCGGCGTGGGGCTACTTACGGCAACTGCCATTATCGCCACCGTGGGAGATATGAAGTCCTTTCGTTCAGGACGGGAGTTTGCGGCGTTTCTGGGGCTGGTTCCCCGCCAGAGTGGGACCGGTGGCAAGGTCCGATTACTGGGGATCAGCAAACGGGGGGATACCTATCTCCGAACATTGCTGACCCATGGAGCCAGGGCGGTGGTGAACTTCCAGATCAAGAATCGGAATCCCTGGATTGACAAACTGCTCAGTCGGCGACCCCATAATGTGGTGGTCGTGGCACAGTCCAACAAGATGGCGCGAACCATCTGGGCGCTGCTGGTGAAAAACACAGAATATGTGGCCAATCACGCTAGGAATGCGGCCGCCCTATAGTAACAGTTACAGGATTGTTGACGTTCAGCAAAAGGAGTTGCGCAGGCGGTACACGATTGATGGCAAAACAGGTCAGACCGCAGGAAAGGGAACCTGGAAGCTCTCTGTCCTAATAAGGACGCTTTAGAGATGAGGACTTTCCTGGCGGATTTCATCAGGGCCAGCAGGCTTAATGTCCTGCATCAAAGGCCGGATATAAGACTGCAACCCGACCTCAACATGTCAGACATCGCAATCCTCTTGCACACATGGAGGCATCCATATAAGAGCTTGAAGCCATAGGTGCTTTTGCCATGCTTCTTCGTCCAGGTCGCATCCAGATCTTTCTGACGGCGTTTCGCTGGGCTCCAGTCGGCAGGCATAGCGTTTTTTTTGATCTGTTCCTTGTCATCTCTGGAGAAATGTTGCTTGGGTGCCGGTACCAGCGTGGCATCAATGATCTGGCCCCCCCGGGCCACATAGCCGTGCTGCAGGATTTGCTGCTCGACTGCCGCGAACAGCGCTTCGGCACCGGCTACGCCAATACGGTTTTCAAAGTGCCAGATGGTCGCGCGATCCGGAAGACGTGCGGCATCCACCAGACCGCAAAAACGCTGATAGCTATGGCGATCCAGCAGCTGATACTCCATCTGCTCGTCTGAAAGATTGTAAAGGCGCTTTAACACCAATATCCGCACCATGGTTTCCGTGGGATAAGGAGGGCGACCGCCCTAGGGACTCGCCGGACGAGGGGCCACACGATCGACCTCTGCCGCCAGGGCAGGAAAGTCGATGCAGGAAGCGATGCGCAGCAATGGATCACCCAACTGATCCAGTTTCTGCTGGTGGAAATCCGCTGCAAACAGGTCGGTTTTGATTGCGCTCTTTCGTGGTGTCATCCGGCATACCCCATAATATTCAACTAGTTATATTTTATCATATACAGCCGAAGTGGGAAGGTTTTTCGAGGTGCCCCACTGCTGCAGAAAATGAATGCGCAGCATGCGCTCCAACGGCATCGGCTTGCGGCCGCTACCGCCTCGGGGATAATGGGGCTCGATCAAGGCCACCAAGCGCGCCCAGGGAATGACGGCATCCATCTCCGTCAGAAAGCGCTCCCGCTTGGTCTGCTTCCGCCGACGGGAAAGATCCTGTTCTTCCGCAAAGGCCATCTGCCCGGACATGCCATCCCCCTACGCATCGCTGATGCCAGCCAGTATACCAAAACGCCAGATCAGAGGCTCCTTAACCGCGTTTTTGTATTCTGAACAAGGAGTTATGTTGGTAGTTTTGAGTGATATTTTTCTATAACCAACTCGATTAATTTCCTGCCGGAAATAATATCGTTACTTTTCAATGCGTCAATAATTGGAATGAATGTTTCATTGACTTTTGTTAATTCTATATTTTCTCCTCTTGCGCCGAAGGCGTCCATCTATCTCCGGAGTTCAGCGGCGCTTGACCCGTCGGCCGTTTTTTGGCAGCAAAAATGGCCGGCGGGTCAAACGTCCGCTGCAACGATTTGTTGGACGACAATCTCACAGTTACCAGTCCATGTTCGCCGATCGATCCCACTGTTCCACCATGTGCTCCGCCAAGCTTTCCATCTCTTCACATGATTGCATGGCTTTGGCATATGTGCCATTGGCGGCCATGGTCAAAATAACCGGCAAGCTGGTTCGCTGAAGGTAAATTCTTGCGGGTTCACGCCCACCACTCCACAGATAGTTCATAAAATTTAGGATCACTTGAATGCCTTCAGGATCATTCACAGTGAGCGGGCCTGTAAGGGCGAACTTTCGCGATCCCCGCATGTGAGGCAAGAGCACGGGAGCAGCTCCCGCTCCGGAGTGAAAGCTAAAGGCTTCGCCTTGTTTTCCGAACGACTGCTAAGCGACAATTACCTTGTCCGGCTGACGACAATTATCTTGGCCGGTAAAACCTGACGCCGGGCAGGAGCCTGAGTGAGGGATAAAGTAGCGTTCTTGACCTGTAAGGACAGGAGGACGCAATGCCCGGCAAGTGGTTGGGAGATATTCAGGTGAACAAATACAAGGAACTTCGCAGGCAGTATCAGCAAGAGACCGCTGCCAACAAGATGGGAATTAGTGTGCGCACGGCGCGACGATTAGAAAGGCGGGAGGCTGCTCTGCCCTCCCAGAGGGGGCCACGGACCTGGCGCACGCGCAAGGATCCCTTTGCGGCCTACTGGCAAAGTGAGATTTTGCCGCTTTTGCGGCAAGCCCCCGGTTTGTTGGCTACGACCTTGCTGGAGGAGATGCAGCGGTTACATCCGGGAGAGGTAGAGCCTGGCCATCTCCGGACCTTGCAACGCCGCATTCGGGACTGGCGGGCATTGGAGGGGCCGGATCGAGAGATTTACTTCCCGCAGGCCCACGATCCAGGAAGGCAATGCCTTTCGGATTACACCGACGCCACGGAGTTATGCGTCACTATCGATGGGCAGATTCTGGTCCATAAACTCTACCAGTTCGTGATGGCCTACTCGGGGTGGCGCCACGTCGAGGTAGTTCTGGGTGGCGAGAGCTTCATATCCCTTTCTGCAGGTCTACAGAATGCCCTCTGGCGCCTGGGCGGCGTTCCGCAAGAGCACCGCACGGACCACCTCACGGCGGCCTATAACAATCAATCCGAGCACGAAGAGTTGACCCGGCGGTATGCCGCCCTGTGTCGGGATTACGATTTGCGGGCCACCACCAATAATCAGGGGGAGTCCCAGGAAAATGGATCGGTTGAGGCCCGTCAACGGACTTTGAAGCAGGCCCTGAATCAGGCGCTGATGCTGCGGGGTTATCGCGACTTCAGCGATTTGGCCGCATATCAGGCCTTTGTCGAGGAAGTCGCCACCCACATGAATCGGCGGGTGCAAAAGCGTTTGGCCGAGGAACGCCCGCTGCTCCAGCCTCTTCCCGAGCGACGGAGCAGCGATTACGTCGAGACGACGGTTCGGGTCAGCAGCAATGGGGTGTTCCGAGTATCCCACACCACGTACAGCGCACCGTCCCGTCTGCGTGGCCATCCTTTGCAGGTACGCATCTACACCCAGCATATCGAAGCATACTATGGCAGCACTCTGGTGGTGCGTGCGGAGAAAGGCCTGCGGGACGAGGCGGTGATCGATTATCGCCATGTACTGCCCATCCTCCGGCGCAAGCCCGGGGCCCTGATGCGTTGGGTATACCGGGATGCCCTGTTCCCTCGCCAGGCTTACCGGGATACCTGGGAGCGCTTACAGGAGCGCTGCCCAGAGCGGGACGCCTGCCGGATCATGGTGGGTCTGTTGGAGTTGGCGGCTGATGCCTGTGAGGCGGAGTTGGCATTGCGTTTGGACCAGATCCTGGCGGCGGGAGAACTCCCCGGTCTGGAGACCCTCCGAATGGCCCTGCATCCCGCACAAACGGTACCGACAGACCCCATCATATCGGTTCCGTCCCTGGAGCAATATGATCAGCTCCTGATGGAGGTGACCGCATGAACCCGAGCACGCTCGCCCGACTTCCCATGATGCTCACCGATCTGCGCTTGCCAACCATGAAACAGGCTTGGCAAGGCCTCGCCACAAAGTCCAATCAGGAAGACTGGCCCGCCGAGCGCTTCCTGGCGACCCTTCTGGAACAGGAAATCCTGGGGCGGGAGGCACGGCGTTTGGAACGTCGTCGCCAGGAATCCAACCTGCCACCGGATAAGCGGCTGGGAAACTATGACTTCACGGTGGTTCCCACGCTCTCCAAAGCCCATGTGCAAGCCTTGGCCGAGGCGGATGGATGGATCCAGGAAGGGGCCAACCTGCTGCTCTTCGGCCCGCCTGGTGTCGGCAAAAGCCATTTGGTGGCCGCTGTGGGGCATGCCCTAGTGGAACGGGGGTGTCGGGTATACTTCACACGGACCAGCGATTTGGTTCAGCAGTTACAATCCGCGCGCAAGGAGCTCCGATTGCCGGCCACTCTGGCCAAGCTGGACCGCTTTGACCTACTGATTTTGGATGACTTCAGCTATGTTCGCCGGGATCAGGCCGAGACCTCGGTGCTCTTCGAACTGATCTCGGAACGCTATGAACGGAAAAGTCTGGCCATCACAGCCAATCAACCCTTCTCTGCATGGGATCAGGTCTTCCCGGAGGCTGCCATGACCGTGGCCGCCGTGGATCGTCTGGTCCACCGCTCCACCATCTTGGAGCTCCATGCAGAAAGCTACCGGCGCCGGACGGCCAAGAATCGCGCAAACGTCACCGTGACAACCAAGGAGGTAAAGCGCGACCTGGAAGAAACGGACTCACAGGATGGTGTAGTATCACAGTAACAGCTTAGGGTCCCTCACTCACCGGCCAAGGTAATTGTCGCCGATGGGTCAAGATAATTGACGTCGAGCAGAACGACCCATGTGCGACGAAGTTTCGATGCTGTCTTCTAATCTCGGTCAGGTCGTCATAGAAGCGCTTTGATGTAGGCTCTTGGAGATCAAAGACGGCTTTGAATTTATTGCCCCAATCAGCGCTAGCTAGAGATGCGACCTCGTTCCCCGTGCTAATTGTCCCTTGAAGTATCGCGAGATGAATGAATACATGCTCGGTGAAACTGAAGAATGCATCGATAGCCGCACTCGCTAGCCAAGCAGCCTTTTCTGTGAGCGTGTAGGGCTCGGAAAAATAGCCATCCCAATCTGACATCCGTTCCTCGCGTGAAAGACTCCTCCTCCGTTCTTCCTCACGCCGAATATCGGCCACTATCTTTTGATATTCACCATAAACGTACTGAAAACGCTGGTGAAGTTCGTCGGTGTAGTTCTTGACATTGAGTTTCGAATCGGCCACAGCGCTCTCGGCGCGCCACTCGAAGTAGGGCCGTGCCACCTTTGTAGCCTTTTGAATGCGTGTCGCGATTTCTGCCGCTTCTGTCTCGTGTGCCTGTGGATTGTCTACAAAGATGCCTATCCCAAACTTTCTATGTTCGATGAGAAACGCCTTGCCCTTGTAGTCTACGGGAACAGACCAAGCTAGCTTTTCGAACTGGCCAAGGTTCTTAAACTCCAATAGGTCGATCAGCAGAAAATACACAAGATAGTACGGTGGCAGATTGCGACCAGCGTCCGTGCGTTGCGCGTCAAAAAGAAGGTTCTGCGGGGTGGCTGTCGATGCTCCAGCAGGGCGAATTGGCGCTAAGGCCCTCTCGGCAGCGGCCCTGACACGCTGAAGATGATCAGGCAGGTTCAAACTCTTTTCGTCCAACGGGAATTCAACTGCGCCGGGTTTGCAGCATAACACCCGACATTGCCGTATAACATTTCTGGATCTCCTCGGCTACAACCATCCTACTTTTTTGGCTTTACACCAATCCGCCCGAATTTGAACGACCGCTCATGCTGCTCTGCTACCGTTGTTGCCCTGGTGGTCGGAAACAGGCCGGCAGCAGAAGTAAAGTATGATCA
Organism: Acidithiobacillus ferrooxidans ATCC 23270; assembly: GCF_000021485.1. Classification (NCBI taxonomy): domain Bacteria; kingdom Pseudomonadati; phylum Pseudomonadota; class Acidithiobacillia; order Acidithiobacillales; family Acidithiobacillaceae; genus Acidithiobacillus; species Acidithiobacillus ferrooxidans. The sequence continues at coordinate 2,852,847 of NC_011761.1, read as the reverse complement.
ATCAACGCCGGACGCCTCTATGACTGACGACCAGGGAGCAAGTCTTCTTCTCCGTGAAATCTATTATACGTTTCATAGTTATCGAATGCATAGTTTGTTTCTATAGATATCGAACCAGAAATGTCCGATTCATCTCCGACCTTAAAGCTTAGCTCGTAGAGTTTCTCGATGCCAATTTTGTCTGTTAAATCCTTCAATAGCCTGTCCTCTGCGCCATAAATCTTTTGGTCAATTGATTCGATCAAAATATTGAGCATATCTTCAAAGGTTTTTAGTTCTTCGAGTTCCATGGATCCGTAGGAAATATAATTATAATAGAACTCAATTATCTCCTTTTGTTCGGCGTCTGGATTTAACGCTACAAAAGCGAGAGCTAGGTCGAACCGTCCGGTCTGGTGAGCTATTGCCCCATGCCTTATTTCAACAATTTTTTTGTGTAATTTTATGTGCTTGTTATCCCCATATATTTTCTTGTGGTCAAGCTTAATTTTTCCATTATCTGAATCAATAAATAGCTTTGAGTACCAAATTATCGATGCATCTATAAATGTCTTCATGACAAAGTCTGTATTTACATCGTCTTGTTTCACGGATGTCATTGATGTAACAAAATTAATAGCGGCGCGACTTTTCATAACATCTAGTTTCATTAAGTTTAAATTTGTTACTCTCTTGGAAATAACCTCTAATTGAGTGTTACCGAGCAACAATAAAAATGGGCAGGGAATTTCATCTTTCGTATAGGCCACATATATAGGAGCTGGGAAATTTCTCCATGGCGGCCGAGTGCCGTTTACGCTGGCCTCTTTGAACCTTAGTTTTAGTTTTGGCAAAACTCGTTTTGGATTATCCTTCTGAGACATTGAAGCTTCCTTTTCTAGGTTGTAGTAGCCGATAGTGACTGATAATTTTTCATTTGTGCCAGCATTGCGTCAAGCGGAGTCATCCACGTATGTGCCTAGATCTCCCATATACTCCAAGCCTTTCGCAAAGCCCCAGCCACGATAACATATTCTTCTGATGATCAATGTCTGTTTCAGCCCCGAGGCTGAAACGTTGGGTGCCGCCCATATCATTGACCAATCGGGTGACGGCGTCGAATAAGCATACGAACGACTGCTCCCGCTGCAGAGCGTTCCTTCGCGAGTCAGGCAACCAGAGCCCACGTATTCCGCTGGGATGGGGTGCGAAAGATTTAATGTGCCTCAGCTTGATAGATCTCGACTTGTGTATTATATTGTGTACACATCGTGGCAGAAAGGAGGCGCTCATGAGCCTACGTGTAGGAGTGCGAGAATTACGCGACAAATTGGCCGAATATCTCGAAGCCTCAATGCCCATTGAGGTGACACGACATGGGCAGACCATCGGCTTTTACATCCCGGTTCCTAAAAAACCCAGCCAATCAGAAAGAGATGCTTTGCTCGAAGCAGGACGGCGAATGCGTGAAGAAATGGAACACATGGGTATCACAGAGGACGAACTGGTAGCGGGGTTCAAGGAATGGCGCAAAAAAGCTCATGCCGCGTAGGCGGTTGGTTGTAGACGCCAACATCCTGATTCGTGCTGTCTTGGGGCTGCGAGTACGATTGCTCATCGCCGATGCATGTGACAGGGTCAGTTTCTATGTGGCCGAAGCAAATTATGACGAAGCCAAGCACTACTTAGCAGAATTGGCTCCCGCCCGGGGAATATCCGAAGTGGTGTGGCAGGACGCGTTAGATACGCTTATGACGGCCATACAGTTGATTGGCCAGGAAACATTGTCGCCTGTAGAAATTGCCGCAAAAGCCAGAATTGCCCGGAGAGACGAACGGGATTGGCCGGCGGTAGCGGCGTCCCTGCTGCTGGATTGTCCGATCTGGACGGAGGATCGAGATTTCTTTGGTGCCGGTGTGGCAACCTGGACGACAGAAACCATATCTATATATCTTGATAGCTGCTGAAGGCTGCTCTGCTTCCATTAGGTTCTGATCGGCGGTACCAGACTGGTAGCGGCCATCCAGTTTCCGTTGGCGACGGGCGGGGTAATGCTTTCCTTGAGCCAGGCACCCAGTCGAACTCGACCACTAGACAATACCATCCGAAAGCATAGTACCATTGGTTTTATCTACCCTTCATCACTGCTACGCTGGAGTCGACCTTGGCCCCGTCCCTCTCCACGAACACTCTCTGAGATCACGCTATGCGCATAGACCGCCTGGATCATGTCGTCCTGACCGTGGTGGATATATCTGCTACGATCGACTTCTATTCACGGGTATTGGGCATGCAGGAAATCACCTTTGGTGACCAGCGAAGGGCCTTGGCCTTTGGGCAGCAAAAAATCAACCTGCATTCGGCAGGGCATCCCATAGCGCCCCATGCGACCAGCCCCACTCCCGGGTCGGCGGATTTGTGCTTCATTGTCACCGGTGGTATCCAGGGGGTGCTCACCCATCTGCAGACCTGCGGAGTCACTCTGGAAGCCGGTCCGGTGCCCCGCACTGGAGCCACGGGGCCGATCACCTCTGTCTACTTCCGGGATCCCGATGGCAATTTGCTGGAGGTGGCCACGTATGATCAGTCGATACAACTGTCATGACCGGTAATTCGCGCGTCGCACTGGTTACCGGCGCCACCTCCGGCATTGGTCTGGCTATCGCGCAGCGTTTAACGCAGGCGGGATATTGGGTGGCCCTGCATTCCCGCGCCTCCTCCGCTGCGGGTCTACAAGCGGCGGCAACGCTGGCGGGTGCCCACTATTTTCAGGCAGACTTGCTGAAGGATGGTGAGCGCCGGAAACTGATCAACCATGGACGACCATTCGCGAACAATGGTTTCGCGATGCCCCCATGGGTCGGGGTGCGCGCCCTGGCGACGTCGCGGATGTTGCCATGATGCTAATCGAATCGAGCTATCAGACGGGGAGGTGATTCTTGTGGACGGCGGGATGAACCTGCTTTAAGCCATCGCGGCGAATAAATGGGATTTTTTCACAACGACGAAGGATAGCCATGCAGCAGATCGTGACAGAGATCGACATCGCAGCATCACCGGAGCACGTGTGGTCCATCCTCATGGATTTCCCCGCCTATCCGCAATGGAATCCCTTCATTCGCTCGCTTTCCGGAGTGGCGAAGCCGGGAGAGAAATTGCGTGCGACCATTCAACCCGAGGAACGCAGGGCCATGACCTTCCGGCCGAAGGTACTGAAGGCAGCAGATCAACAAGAATTACGCTGGCTGGGCCGCTTGGGATTTCCGGGCTTATTCGATGGACAGCACTACTTTCAGCTCGCCGCGCTCAGCCATGGGTACACGCGGTTCACCCAGGGAGAGCAATTCTCAGGCATTCTGGTGGGCATGTTCATATCCAGCATGGCAGCGGCGACAAAAGCGGGTTTTCATGCAATGAATCAGGCATTGAAGAATCGCGCGGAGGCGAATGACCATATTGGCCACGCACATGATGACATTTCCAAGGAGTGGTACTGACATGGATACCCGAAAACTGCTGCTCACCGCGCAGGAAATCAGTCAGATGAAGGGCGAACATAAGGTCCATTTCCTCAATCCCGGCGCTGTTCGTATCAATAAGTCTTTAGGCGATGCGGTAGGCCTTCGGCACATGGGTATACATCTCATCCAGATAGAGCCGGGTAAAGAGAGTACCGAGTACCACCTGCATCATTATGAAGAAGAAGCCGTGTACGTGCTGTCTGGTAAGGGCACGCTCACCATGGAGAATGATCAGTATCCCATCGCCCCAGGTGACTTCGTCGGTTTTCCTTGCCATGCAGCCGCGCACAGCATCAGCAACGATGGAACGGAAACACTCGTGTGCCTGGTCATCGGTCAGCGACTGGATCAGGATGTCGTGGATTACCCGAATCAGCATAAACGCCTGTACCGTAATAATGGGGAATGGAATCTGGTGGATATGGCAGATATCCGTGTGTTGCGCGAACCCACGCAGAAATAACAGGAAATTTATGAAGCTCGCAAAATTCGATACCCAGCCGTTACCGCACTTCCTGATGGAAAGTGCCACCGTAGATTATGCGCATGCCGATATCCGTAAGTTGGCGGCCGCCTTATCCTCTGACGATTCAACGGCAACCGCCAGGCGTTGCTTCGAATGGGTACGCGATCACATCGAACACAGCATGGATTTTCACCGGGAAGAAGTGACCTGCGCAGCGTCGGATGTGTTGCAGCAAGGCACTGGCCTATGCACCGCGAAAAGTCATCTGCTCGTGGCCTTATGGCGCGCCAACCAAATCCCTGCGGGATTCTGTTATCAACGACTGACGCTGGATGGCCCCAATCCGCCCTACTGTACACACGGCTTCACCGCGGTCTGGCTGGATGACCGGGGCTGGTACCGTTGTGATGCGCGCGGCAACAGCAAACCCGGGATCCGCTGCGAATTCACGCCCGGACAAGAAAATCTTGCTTTCTCGTCGAGGTATGACGGCGAGCGGACCTATCCGGAGGTTTGGGCAGAGCCCTGGCCAGATTTGCTCACCGCCATGGAAAAACTGCAAAACATATCGCAGTATCGGAGCCATCCCATTGATGCCCGCCCACCCGCCGCAGATTTGTGCGTAAGTGAGTCTGCAGCGCCGAACATGGAATGACAGGAGGCCGAACTTGTATTGTCCTGAGTCATTTGCAGAAAACCGCCCGGAAATCCTGCGGGCACTGATTCAGTGTTATCCCCTCGCGACACTGGTCAGCATGGGCGGTAATAGTCTGGAGGCGAATCATATTCCCTTGTACCTCGCACCCGACGAAGGACCGCAACCGGTGCTGCAAGGCCATGTGGCACGCGCCAATCCCCTGTGGCGAGAGGCGCCTCGGACGATGAGGTGCTGGTCATCTTTCAGGGGCCGCAACACTACATCAGCCCCTCCTGGTACGCGACCAAGGCGGAAACCGGCAAAGTGGTGCCAACCTGGAACTATGCCGTCGTTCATGCCTACGGGCCGCTGCAGGTCAGAGACGACTCCGCTTGGGTACGGCAACAGATGGTCGCCCTGACCGCGCAGCAGGAGAACGGCTTTACCCTGCCCTGGCAGGTGGAGGATGCGCCCCAGGACTTTACGGAGCGGCTCATCCAACAGGTGGGGGGCATAGAAATCTCCATCTCCCGCTGGATGGGTAAGTGGAAAATCAGTCAGAACCAGCCGGTTGGCAACCGTGACAGTGTCGTCGCGCACCTGGAGCAGCAAAAGCAGATTGACTCCGGGTCCATGGCTGAATATGTTCTGGCCAGCCTGAAAGACGGCAAACAGGACCATCCCGAATGACGATTACCGTGGGTTTTCTGGTATTCCCAGGGATTCAACTGCTGGATCTGGCGGGCCCCTATGAGTTTTTTTGCAGTGCATGAGGGATGATTGCCGAGCGTGGACCATTGCTACCCGAGATGATGATTCGACTGTTGGCGAAGAATGAACTGGCAATGACCTTGCCGCTGGTACAGGAACTCAATCCTGGCGTGCCGCCAGATGTACTCGCGCAAAGACTTCAGGATATGACCGCACAGGGATATCGATGCGCTGCCGCTTTTACGGATGATTGCTGTATCGGTGTGGCGGGTATATCGCTGGGAACGCGTTTTTGGTGTGGACGCTATCTGGACGTCGACAACGTGATCGTCGCCCCACAGTATCGGGGTGTCGGTATCGGTCAACAGCTTATGGATTGGGTAGAGAACTACGCGCACAAAGAGGGCTGCGAAATCATGGTGCTGGATGCTTACGTCACCAATCATCCTGCGCACAGGTTTTATCAGCGCAACGGTTACCAGATCGTCGGCCACCACTTCGTCAAATCATTGCGGTCCACCGGATGATTTACGAAGCCAACGGTCACGTAGCGGGTGGTTTGGCCGCTTGAGTTGCACTATGATTTTCTGACCACTTCATGCCAGCGGGAGGCATGGCCATGGCAACGGCAAGACAGCTTGAACAACCTGGAATATGTATCGCCACCTGACCCTGTTGCGCCTGCGCTGGTACGCCCTGGCCACGGGCCGCGTGCTGCTGCGGCATTGGCAGGTATTCGTACTGGCGGGCGCGTTGGTTCCTGGCGGGATGCCTGTCGGCAAGTTGTTAATGGGCCTGGGCTATCCCCTGTTGGCCGCGCTGCATGTTGGCCACGATGTGCTATGGCACTGGTGGCGCCTCGTGGCCATCCAGGGGCTTGCGCTGGCCTGGGTCATGGTGCAGCGCCGCCACCTCGACGGTGGCGCGTTCATGGTCTATGCGCGATCCCTGCCTCTCTCGGTCAATCAGCGGCGCCGGGCTGATCTGTCGGTGCTCCTTCCCGCCAACAGTCTCTTGCTGGTCCCCGTTGTGGCGCTGGTCGTCGTCGCGCCAACTGGTTTGCTCGGGGCAACGGCGACCCCGTTCCTGGTTGCCACCGTATGCGTGATGACTGGATTGGTGCTGCTCGCCGAACTCGCTGCGCTGGAGCGACAGCTTGCCGCACTTTTAATCTTCGGGCTGGCTGATGCTCTGCTGAGCTGGAGCCTGAGCCGCCCGGTCGATCCGGCAAGCTGGCTTGCTCTGAGTGGCGCTTTGCTGATTGGCGCGTCGTTTATCGTCTTACGGCATCCCCTTCAGGCCAGTCTCCAGACGTGGGTCCGCCGTCGAGTAACCCAATTGCTTCCCTGTGGACGGCGACTTTTCTCCTTCCTGCCTCCAGCCTGGCGTATCCAGGCGCAAGCACTCTGGGTGCGGCATCCGGGAGGCACGGTGTTGCGCACGGCGAGCGTTTTCGCCCTGGCCTTAGCGGCAGACTGGCTGATGCAGAAGTTCGCGTTCGACGCCCGCGCCCTGCCCACAGCCATTCTCGGCATGGCGGCCATCGCGCTGATCGCCAGTGGCTTGTATCGCATCCTGCAGTCCGCACATCGACCGGTGCAGCCCTATCTCCATACGCTCCCCCTGCCAAAGAGGTTCTGGGGCTTGCAGGATACGGCTTTTGTCGCCGCCTTCGGTGCTTTACCCTTGGCCGTTTTGCTGGCTCCGATGTTGATCCATCTCAACGCGTCTGTCGACACGACACTCGCCTTGGCCTACTTCGCCCTATTGGCCTTGCTGCGTTTGCCCCTGGTGCATGGGGGACGACAAGCGGTCTTGCTAGGGGTCATTTTGGCCGGTACATGGTCGGGCGCGGCGATGGCCGTGGTTCGATAGGAGTAAGACGATGTTGCGATTCGAGGGGATCACCAAGTCCTTTGGCTGGCGCCGGATTTTCCAGGACATCCGTGGCGAACTGGTTCCAGGCGTTTATGCCCTGCAGGGGCCGAACGGCAGCGGTAAGTCCACGCTGCTGGGCATCCTGTCAGGGGCCATTGCGGCTGACGCGGGCGAGGTCTGGATAAATGACGTCAGCCTCCAGACGGCACCGTTGCCCGCGCGGCAAGGGCTGTCCTACGCGCCTGATGAAAGCCCTATCTATCCTTTCATGACTGGGCGTGACCTGCTGGATTTCGTCGCCATGGCCAAAAAGACCAGGGTCGGTCCGGATATTCTGGAATTGATCGCCCAATTCGGACTGGACCCGCACCTGCAGACCCGTTTCAGTGCCATGTCGCTGGGCACACAGAAAAAATTCATGCTCAGCGCGGCCTGGATCGGCGACCCGCAGGTGATGCTGCTGGATGAGCCGAGCAATGGATTGGACAATCATGCCCGAGAAATCTTAGCCCAGTGCATCAGGTTACGTGGTCTGGAGGGGTTGGCGCTGTTTGCGAGCCATGACGCTGCGTTCGTGGAAGCTTGCGGGGCCAATATCTTGCGGATGGAGCACCTGAAATCCCCTGAGCATTGTCTGGCGTTAGTCCGAGTATAATTTTATTAGCCAAATAACCCATGGTGCAGAATGAATATTGAAAGGCAAGTAGAGCCGGAAGCCTGTTCCGGAATGGACGACGTCCGCCGAGAGATAGACCGCATTGACCGTGCAATCATTGCAATGCTCGGGAAACGATTCAAATATGTTATTGAGGCATCAAAGTTTAAAACATCCGAAATGTCGGTCCGTTCACCCGATCGCTTTAAGGCCATGCTTGAGATGCGCCGTGAATGGGCGCAATTAGAAGGCCTGAATCCGGATGCAATCGCAAAGATGTACAGTGATTTGGTGAACCACTTTATCGAAGAGGAGATGAAACAATGGGAGATTCATCAACGAACGATATAGCAATTTGCTGCAGTGGCAACAGACCTGGTGGTCTACAGGCTGAGCACAGCGGTGTGGGGGGCAGAGAGGTTGCTTCCTGCCCCGATGAGGGCGCTTGAGACCATGCCGCTGACGCATCGCCCCGTTGACGAGAAAGACATTCAAATCATTTGCGGGTTTCCACAAAGTGAAGACGAACTATTTTTCTTGTTCCCAAAGGCGGAATTCCCGTTGTCTTCTTCGCAATTACGGGATGCCATAGCGCAGCGTTCAGATTCATCCGTAGTCGAGCTTGGTGGTGAAGTCATTGCTTTTGCCAATTTCTATCGCTGGGAGTCTGGCGGCCGTTGCTCCATCGGCAATGTCATCGTTTCCCCGGCGGCCCGTGGGCGCGGGGTGGGCCGCTATCTCATCGAACAGATGATTGCCCTTGCTTTTTCAAAGCATCAGGCGGCCGAGATAATAGTGTCGTGTTTCAATCAAAATATTGCCGGTTTACTGTTTTATCAGAAGCTGGGATTTCAACCTTACGCCATTGAGGAGCGGCAGGGCAGGAAAGGAAATCGGATTGCGCTTATTCACCTACGGCTATCGAGAAATGCGACCTGACTTGGTGGATTCTCTGAACCGATGAGGAAAATAATTTTATGATGATTTTACTAAAAGTCACCCGAGCGCGCAGCGTACTGACCACCGCTTTCTGGATGACCGGTTACGCTGCTTATGTGTCATTGGGTGTAGCGCAAGCACAAGGGATGCCCGTAGGCGCCAGGATGAAACTTTATTGTCCACCATCACCGGGTCGGCAAAGGCGGTGGGGTTACTCAGGATGATACTTCGTGAAACGTGGAAATTGTTCAAAACGTAGAATCAATGGGATACGGCTGATCCAGGATGATACTTTATTGTCCGTTAACAGGTGTTATTGTTAACGGACAATAAAGCATCATCCCGGCGTTTCCCTGAATTACGGGCGGCCGGACCTGCTTGACAGATGCTGCGGACAGGGCTGTGAATGGCGCAGGCATGGTCGCGGCGTGCCTGGGGGTGAGCTGTGAAGAGGTTATAGTCCGTGTCGCGGGCAGCAACTTTTTCTGATCCGCGGCGAGGCCTTGCCCACGGACGACCGGCTGCTGTAGTAGTCTTTACGACCTGATGACAGTTAAAGACTGAACGCAGTCGTTCGCCCATGTCAAATCTACGTTCGGTTAAAGCCGGAGGTCTCCTCAATCTTACCTGATGTTTTGGACTATCCTTGACGTAGGAATCTTTTATCCCCCGTGTGCTGATGAGTACAGCGAAGGAGAGGTGCTATGCGTTGTCTGGTGACCAGTGCTCGCCCTTACGATGAACAATTCCTCAGCGCCGCCAACCATGGACGCCACGAATTGGTATTTGTTGAAACCGCACTGAGCGCGGATACGGCTTTTATTGCCCAGGGATACCCTGCCATTTGCCCCTTCGTGGATGACACGCTGGACGCAAAAACACTGGAAACCATAGCGCGCTTGGGGACTAAACTACTGGTCTTGCGCAGCACCGGGTTCAATCATGTGGACATGCCTGCGGCCGAGAAGTACGGCATCACCGTCATGCGGGTACGCGATTATTCCCCTTATGCGGTGGCTGAATATGCCGTCGGCCTGATGTTGACCCTGAACCGACACCTGCATAAAGCCTATAACCGGGTGCGTGACGGTAATTTTCTCCTCGACGGCTTGCTGGGTTTTGACATGCATGGCAAAACCGTAGGCATTATCGGCACTGGAAAAATTGGCCAGGCACTCGCCCGGATTCTGCATGGTATGGGCTGCCACTTGTTGGGCTACGACACAGTCGCCAATCCCGCGTGCCTGGAACTCGGCGTTGCATATGTACCGCTGGAAGAATTGCTCGTCAAAAGCCAAATCGTCAGCCTCCATGTGCCGCTGCTCCCGGAAACCCGGCATCTGATGAATGCGGAACGGTTCGCCTTGATGCCGGACGGTGCCATGCTGATCAATACCAGCCGTGGTCCGCTCATCGACACCACGGCACTCATTGCGGCACTGAAAAGCCGCCATCTGGGTGCTGTGGGTCTGGATGTCTATGAAGAAGAGGCAGAATTATATTTTAAGGATCATTGCGATGACATTATCTGCGATGACAGCTTCGAACGGCTGCTCACTTTTCCCAATGTCATCATCACGGGCCATCAGGCCTTTTTTACCAGTGAGGCACTGACCACCATTGCCAGGACCACGATCCAGAACCTGGATGACTACAGCGATGGAAAGGATAATCCCAATTGCGTTCGCAGCAAGGGATGAAAACAGTTCCGACATTCCATTTGAAAAGGAGTATCACCATGACCAATCAACACAGCGAGGCGGTCTCCCCTGAGCAGCGTCATTTGATGATTGCAGAGGCGGCCTATTACCATGCCGAACGGCGCGGTTTCCAGGAGAGCGATCCGATTGCGGACTGGGTGGAGGCGGAGAAAGAGATAGATGCCATGCTACGTCGTACCCCCATTCCGACCAAGGAAAAAACTGCGAAGGAAATATTTGAGGATCATCTCGAAACGCAACTCAAGGAATGGGATAAACAAATTTCCGGATGGAAGAGGAAGGCCAAGAAAGCGGATGGCGATATCCGCCGCAATATCGACGCCCAGTTGGAAATGCATCGTGCACAGCGGGTTACAGCACAGAACAAGCTAAAGGAACTGCGTCAAGGTGGCGCGCATGGCTGGGAAGAAATAAAGGATGGTGCAGAGCATGTCTGGAACGAAATACACCAGACCATCAATAGGATTGCGGAGCACTTTAGATGATGTGGCCATGTATGCCGGAGCGGCGTTGAATAATGAACCCGTCCTCTCGCGAGGAATCCCCATCAGCGCCTGCTTTGGATGAAGCACCCGCGGCCTTGATTTTTTCTTCGGCAGGCGCCACCTTCAGCGTGCTTACATTCAACCGTTCGCTCTCTGTGCGAACCCCGTTACTTCATCAGGAGAGATGATGGCCGCCAGCAAGGAAACCATGCAATTTCAAACCGAGATCAATCAGCTATTGCAGTTGATGATCCATTCGCTTTACTCCAACAAAGAGATCTTCCTGCGCGAGTTGATCTCCAATGCCTCCGACGCCTGCGACAAGCTACGTTTCGAGGCATTGGCCGACCCTGCCCTCTTGACAGGTGACAGCGAGCTCAAGGTAGAGGTGGATTTCGATCCCGAGGCCGGCACCATTACCGTGCGAGACAACGGTATTGGCATGAACCGCGACGAGGTGATCGCCAATATCGGCACTATCGCCAAATCCGGAACGCGAGAATTCTTTGAACGCCTCAGCGGCGATCAGACCAAAGACGCCAAGCTGATCGGCCAGTTCGGAGTAGGTTTTTATTCGGCATTCATCGTTGCAGATCGCGTCAGCCTGAATACTCGTCGCGCCGGCATGGAGGCCGAGCATGGTGTTCGCTGGGAGTCGGACGGTACCGGAACCTACACCCTGGAAACCCTGGATCTGCCCGCGCGCGGTACCGAAATCGTCTTGCACCTGCGCGAGGAAGAACGCCAGGACCTGCTCAGCGCATGGCGCTTACGCAGCATCATCAACAAGTATTCGGATCACATACCCCTGTCGATCCGTATGCGCAAAATAGGCGAAGGCGGCAAACCTGGTGACGAATGGGAAACGGTCAATAAGGCCTCCGCTCTCTGGCAACGATCCAAGTCCGAGATCAGCGACGACGAGTACAAGGAGTTTTATCGCTATGTCAGCCACGACTATGGTGACCCTCTGACCTGGAGCCACAACCATGTTGAAGGACGACTGGAATACACCTCCTTACTCTTCATTCCTGCCAAAGCACCCTTTGATCTCTGGGATCACAACCATCCCCACGGTATCAAGCTCTATGTGCAGCGCGTCTTCATCATGGACGATGCCGAGCAGCTCCTTCCCCGCTATCTGCGCTTTGTGCGCGGTGTGATCGATTCCAGCGATTTGCCTCTTAACGTCTCCCGCGAGATTCTGCAAGGTAACCGAGTCATTGATCAGATGCGCTCCGGTTCGGTGAAACGAATACTGGGTCTCCTCGAGGAAATGGCCGAGAAAGAGCCAGAAAAATATCAGACGTTTTGGAATGAGTTCGGACGGGTACTCAAGGAAGGACCGGGCGAGGATTACAGCAACCGCGAACAGATCGCCAGGCTGCTACGCTTCGCCAGCACCCACACGGATACGGACACGCAAAATGTATCGCTGGCCGATTACCTCGCGCGTATGGCCGAGGGTCAAGATAAAATCTACTACATCACTGCGGACTCCTTCCTTGCCGCCAAGAACAGCCCACAGTTGGAGTTGCTGCGCAAAAAAGGCATCGAAGTATTGCTGCTCAGTGATCGCGTCGATGAATGGCTGACCAGCCATCTGCCCGAATTTGAGGGTAAGGCACTGACATCCGTCGCCAAGGGTGCACTTGACCTGGGCGCCATCGAAACCGAAGAAGAACGCAAATCGCAGGAAGAAACCGAAAAGGATGCTGAGGGTTTGGTGGAACGCATCAAAAACGCCTTAGGCGAGCGGGTGGAGACGGTGCGCGTATCCCATCGTCTGACCAGTTCTCCGGCCTGTATCGTCCTGGGTGAGCGGGACATGGCCCTGTACATGCAGCAATTGCTCAAGCAGGCCGGCCACGAAATATCCAGCACCAAACCTGTCCTGGAGATCAACCCCACCCATCCCATGCTGGCACGCATAGAAGGCGAAAAAGACGATACCCGCTTCGCCGAATGGTCAGCACTGCTGCTGGATCAAGCGATTCTGGCCGAGGGGGGGCAATTAGAAGATCCCGCCGGCTTCGTCGCCCGCATCAATCAGTTGATGCTTGCGCTGGCAGGCTGAGCTTGCTTGTTAACATGCCCATAAATACCCGACCATAGCATGGTATAATTTAGGGCATGGAAAGAATCGATGTGCGCTGATTCGGGACCATTTTGGTGTGGATCTGCAGGAACGCCTGATTGGCAAGTCTCTCGAGCGTTGGGGCTTCACGCCGCAACGCCCCGTCAAAAGAGCGTTGGAGCAGAATCCGGAAGCGGTCCGTCAGTGGCTGGAGCAGGACTATCCCCGCCTACGCGCTCAGGCTGCCCAGGAAGGGACGCCAGCATCCATAAACACACGCGCAGATCCTGTTATGTATGCCTATGCCACTATCAGATGCCGACTTCACGTCAACAACGAATATCGTCTATACTCTCAAAAGTTGACGGCGCGTTTGTTTTCCAGATACTGAAGCATAGACTTTTACTACTAAGGGCCTTCCATACTGTTAGCTCCTGGCTTCGAGCCAGTGTAGATAACGAGTTCCCGTCAAATCATGGGGACGGTAACTACCTGACAAAAGCCAGACCGGTTGGTTGCCAGTTGAAAAAGGAGATTTTACTCATGGGATATAAAATACGTTTTCTCATAAGCACGTTGTCGGCATCTGCCTTGCTCTGGTGTGTAACCGCTTCTGCGGAAACATCGACAAACGCAATGCAAAATGCTATCAAAAACGGCTCGACACTTTTTGCCTCAACATCCCTGGGGAGTCGCGGTAATTCCTGCATGACCTGTCATCGTGGAGGTGGACGTAGCGAAGGAATTTTACCAAATGGTAAATCCATACCCAGCCTCATCGGTGCTGCGGCCACTTTCCCCCACTATAACAAACGGGCTGGGCAGGTGATTACCCTTGATATGCAAGTTAACTCATGTATCAAAAACGCTCTTCTGGGTAAACAGCTGCCTTATAACAGCAAGAAAATGGTAGCACTCGTTAGCTATTTGACTTCCCTTTCTCAAGGCAAGAAAATTAACATTATCAGATAACATGATAAGCAATAACTATAAATAATACGTTATAACATAACATGTTGCTGCTGACTTCTACGCTGGGCATATAACAAAAATTCTGCGCCTGAATAAGGTGAGTGCGACTCAACTTCAGCGGAAGCTGAAGTGTTTTTTGATCATGCAGAAGGTTGTGGCCCACTGGCGGGGTCCTTTTCTTCGCTGGAAAGTGACGCTCCCCCAACCGGCGCGTTTGTTCAAGTTCTTTGAGGGGGGATTGGCTCTCAGCCACTCCCGTTATGTGACTGCCAGCATAGTCAAAACCATCAATATCTTTGACCGTACATTTATGTCAGAAAATGCTCATACACCATATTTGACTATAGTTCTGGTATTACTGGGACTTTGTATGTCTGTACTGGCCCAGGCGAATTCGATACTGGACCTGCCATATGCCAATCTCGGGTCATGTGATCAAAAGGACAAATTGCGTCCGGCTCAGAAAGTCATTTGTGATGCATCTGATCCCCATTTGACCCATTACAATAGTATTGTTGGAGCAATGATGGAATATGATGGTGCGGCCAACGGCAATTACATTAATCTCTGGCGAGACCTTCCCATGGACAGTCCGGTCCAGAAGCGAGTGATCGCGGCCCAGAAGGCTTACTTGGAGCGCCGGGATGCGTGCGGCAAGGATTATGGCTGCATTCTGCGAACGGAGAAGGCCCGCACGAAGGAACTCTACGCGCAACAAGAGAAGTTAGAGAAGGCAAAGCTAGCTTGCCTCACCCAGGGTTGGGAAACGGCGGGTGGGGGGCCTCTGGAGCAACGGTTGCTGGATGGTTTCAATATCTTCCCTTGGCGCATGGTAACCCTGGCCAATGGTTGGCGGTTACAGTGGGGCACAATGCCGGACCAGGCATCTATTCAGTCGGTGGCCCTACTGGACTCCAAAGGAAGGATCCAAGCCTTGGGCACGGCCGAGAATCTATACCGTAGCCAGCTAGGTCAGCGGCTCTTGGAGCCAGTGCTGCGGATTTATGTGGCCAATGTTAAGTCCTTGGTGGAGATCGTACCGGTACTGAGCTCCTGGGCGGCGGCATCGAGTCTTGGTTTCAACCAGAGTTGTGATGGAGAGGAGCGGAGCAAATGCCAAGCTGCTCTTGCACATCTTCCGCGCATGGCGGTGTATGACCTCCACTGCAAAGCGCGCAAGACAACTCTAAGCTGCGGCTTGCCCAGTCCTGCGGTGAAGGGCAAAGTAGAGGATATCGGCTTTTATTCGCAATAAGTTTGCTGCTCTTGCAAAGAAATAGTCTGCAAAATCTTGTCACTTCCACGGAAACGCACGCTGCGGAAGTTGCGCTGTTAATAGATGAATTCCTTGTAATGGCAATGCAGCGTGCAGGATAGCCCCTTCCAGCAAGGCCATTTTGCAGGCTTCGGCGAGCAGGCTGATCCAGTATTCGCCCTGGCCCAGCCAGCTGCAGAGGGTGGCGCGGGAGATCGGTACGCCCGCCCGCAGGTACTGGGTTTCCTGCCGATATAAAGGCAGATGATCCACATGTTTCGCCGTCATCACGTGGGCCACCAGGCGCGCCGTGGGCAAGCCCTTGTCGATCACCTGTGCCGGTAATGCCGGACTTTCGATGGTACCGCAGGGGCGGCAGGCCAGTTTGGGGCGGATATGGCGAATCACCTGGAAGCGTCCAGGGATATAATCCAGTTTTTCGCTGATCTCTTCTCCAACGGTTTCCAAGAGGCCACCGCACTGCCCGCGGGTGCAGGTCAGAGGATCATGCCGCACTTCCACCCGGGGCAGATGGGCGGGGATCGTCATGCGGCCGTACTTCGCCGTCCCCCGGCAACATGAATAGGCTGAATGGCTTCCGGACGGAAGTGATTCGCGCATGGCTGCATGCGTTAAGGCGACGCAGTCAGCGCGTACGAATGTCTTGGCGGCGTTTTGGACCGATAGTGAACCGATACCTTCCTCCCGTAAAACTGGCTCATCCCTACCCATCGCAAAGGTTTCGCGTCATGACCTGAGGTAGGAGCCGTATGCGGTAATTCCGCTCGTACGGATCTGTGCGGGGGGCGGTGGGTAACTACTGCCTCTACCGCGACCCATCACGGTGACCTTGAGATGTCTCTTCCAACACCTTTGTGTTGAGGACGCATGGCGTGGAGATATCTTGGCATGTCAGTTTTTGGGACATTTTAGTGATCGCGGCATATAATTAAAAGGCCAGATTAACATGTTTAAATAACGTTAGCACATAATTCTTTTCTTATGTTCTTTATTTAAGTTATTGTGTTTTAGTGGATCCGTATCGTGATGCGCGTTCACAACGTATTGATTGTATGAGTATTATAATTGTAGCTCGCGAGGTGATCGTGAAATGCATGGAAGGGTTGGCCATGTATTTTAATGGGAGCATAAAAAGGTGTTGCAAAGTATTACGGTTTGTACTAAATAGAACGTGTGGGTGCTGTTAGCAACGCAACACCACTGGTTAGGGGCGGGTTGAGACCAACCAGAAACAATTCATAAGCCTACATTATGAATTCTGGTTGGCTATAGGTTTTATTAATTGGCATCGCGTTGTTGTGGTTTGCTGTTACCAGCCTGGCAGGAAGACCGGGCGCATGAGCGTATTTTGTTTATCTAATATGCCTGAAAGCGCATACCGCTATGGAGGGGATTATGGTGTCATCGTCCGTTGGTTTTAAAAAGAAAAGGTTGATCGTAGCATTAGCAGCAGTTGGTGGAATGGCGTTGTCTTCCGGTGCCTGGGCACTGCCATCCTTTGCGCGTCAGACCGGTTGGTCGTGCGCTGCCTGTCACACATCCTACCCGCAGTTGACGCCCATGGGCAGAATGTTCAAATTGCTCGGGTTCACGACCACAAACCTGCAACGGCAACAGAAACTCCAAGCCAAGTTCGGGAACAGCGTCGGTCTGCTCATATCCCGCGTATCACAATTTTCTATTTTTCTGCAGGCTTCGGCGACCAATGTTGGTGGCGGTCAGGCGGTGTTTGGTCCTGGGAACTCTAATGCGGGTGCTTCTCCCAACAATAATGTTCAGTTCCCCCAACAGGTGAGCTTGTTCTATGCCGGTGAAATCACTCCGCATATTGGGTCGTTTCTGCATTTGACCTACTCTGGCGGCGGCAGTGGTGCCGGTGCCGGAGGATTTAGTTTTGATGACTCCAGCATTGTCTGGACCCATCCATGGAAGTTGGGCACCAATAATCTTTTGGTCACGGGCGTAGACGTCAACAATACGCCGACTGCTATGGACTTGTGGAATACCACACCGGATTGGCAGGCACCATTTTTTAGCTCAGACTATTCGTCTTGGGGCCACGTACCTCAGCCATTCATTGAAAGTTCAGCAGGTGCTGGTTACCCATTAGCGGGTGTTGGTGTCTACGGAGCCGATATCTTCGGGCCAAACAGGGCAAACTGGCTCTACGCAGACGCCGATGTTTATACCAACGGTCAAGGAACCCAGGTCAACCCGGTTGGCGGCTTTACTGCAGCTGGCCCCCAGGGCAGACTTTCAGGGGGCGCCCCTTATGTTCGTCTTGCCTATCAGCACGATTGGGGTGACTGGAACTGGGAGGTCGGTACCTTTGGCATGTGGTCCAGCGTGTACGATAACACCATAAATAACACTCTCAATAAAGCAGGCGGCCCCATTGATACCTTCGATGATTATGATTTAGATACTCAGCTCCAATGGCTTGACACCAACGACAACAATAACGTGACGATCCGTGCTGCATGGGTAAACGAGCAGCAGCAATTTGGAGCGGGGAATGTCATATCTTCGAACTCCTCCGGTAACTTGAATTTCTTCAATATTAATGCCACCTATTGGTATCACGACCACTACGGTATCCAGGGCGGATACCGGAATGTGTGGGGATCCGCCAACCCCGGTCTCTACGGTACCACATACACCAATAGTGGTTCTCCGGACACCAGCAATGAATGGATAGAGGCTTCCTATCTGCCGTGGTGGAATACCCGCTTCTCCTTGCGATATGTCGTATACAACAAGTTCAATGGCGTTGGTTCGGCGTCGTCCAACAACCTTGGATATGGGGCGTCTGCGTATAACACCCTTGAACTGCTGGCCTGGATATCATACTAGGAGCCGATGCCATGACGACATACTTAAGCCAAGACCGGTTGCGCAATAAAGAGAACGACACGATGACCCATCCACATAGCAAGATGTATAAGTCGAAAACCTTCCTCCTGTTCAGCGCACTCCTGCTGGTGGCCGGGCAGGCGAGTGCTGCCGTCGGCAGCGCCGACGCGCCGGCGCCATACCGCGTTTCCAGCGATTGTATGGTGTGCCACGGGATGACTGGCCGTGACACACTTTACCCGATCGTCCCCCGCTTGGCCGGACAGCATAAAAGTTATCTGGAGGCGCAGTTGAAAGCGTATAAGGACCACTCCCGTGCCGATCAGAATGGCGAAATCTACATGTGGCCCGTGGCACAAGCGCTGGACAGTGCGAAAATCACGGCGCTGGCGGATTACTTCAACGCCCAGAAGCCGCCGATGCAAAGCAGCGGCATCAAGCATGCCGGTGTGAAAGAAGGAAAGGCCATATTCAACCAAGGGGTTACCAACGAACAAATCCCTGCCTGCATGGAATGCCACGGATCGGCTGGCCAAGGAGCGGGCCCGTTCCCCCGCTTGGCGGGCCAGCGTTACGGTTACATCATTCAGCAGTTGACCTACTTCCACAACGGCACACGGGTTAATACCCTGATGAATCAGATTGCGAAGAATATCACCGTGGCGCAGATGAAGGATGTGGCGGCTTATCTTTCATCGTTGTAACTGGTCAGCAGAAGTTTTCCTGGCAGACTGAAATTTATAAAAATGGGTCTGCCAGGCATTTGCACCGACAGATTTATGTGCTTCTCAAAGGAGGTAGAGGTATGGCAGCAAAAAAAGGTATGACTACGGTGCTTGTATCCGCCGTGATATGCGCGGGGGTAATTATAGGCGCCCTGCAGTGGGAAAAAGCGGTAGCTCTGCCCAATCCTTCCGGGCAGGTCATTAATGGAGTACATCATTATACGATTGATGAGTTTAACTATTATTATAAACCGGATCGGATGACCTGGCATGTCGGGGAAAAAGTGGAGTTGACGATAGATAACCGATCGCAATCGGCACCCCCGATTGCGCATCAGTTCTCCATCGGCAGAACACTGGTATCCCGGGACAATGGCTTTCCAAAATCACAGGCTATAGCCGTGGGATGGAAAGATAACTTCTTTGATGGTGTGCCAATTACCAGCGGGGGCCAGACAGGACCGGTACCGGCATTTTCCGTCAGCCTCAACGGCGGACAAAAGTACACCTTCAGTTTTGTGGTGCCCAATAAGCCCGGGAAATGGGAATATGGGTGTTTTCTGCAGACGGGTCAACACTTCATGAATGGTATGCATGGCATTCTTGACATACTACCTGCTCAGGGAAGCTAATTTAGGGAGGGCATATGAACGCAGCAAAAGAAAATTTATGGAAAGCTTTCCGTGGCTTGGTGATGGTCTGGATTATTGGCCTGGCGATTGGCGAAACGCTGATGGCCTGGGGCATCGGTAACTGGCCAATTTTGGGGAGTATCCAGGCGCATATTACCGCGGATGCCACCACATACCTGTTATGGCAGGCCGTAGCCATATATGTGCTGGTCGGCGGTGCGGTTGTATATAGCGCGTTTCGTTTCCGCGCATCGTCCATGTCAGACACTGCGGCGCCGGCTTATCAAAAGCGGACCTGGGCACCTTTCGTAGTGACCTGGCTGGTTTTGGCCATAGGCATCAACCTGGCAAATACCATTTACCCGGGTATGGTGGGCCTGGAACAACTTTGGGGTATCCAGTTAGATACGAAAAATCCATTGGTGATCGATGTTACCGCGCAACAATGGAAGTGGACGTTCTCTTATCCCAAGCAGGGCGTAACGGATGTTTCACAACTGGTGGTTCCAGAGGGGCGCACCATAGACTTTGTTCTGCGGACAAAGGACGTCATGCACGATTTTTGGGTACCTGCCTGGGGTGAGAAAAAGGACGTGATCCCAAATGAAGTGCGGCACTTGTTTATTACACCCACCATGCTGGGAACAACCGCTACAAACCCCATGCTGCGTGTACAGTGTTCCTTGATTTGTGGCAACGGACATCCGTTGATGCGCGCTCCGGTTAAGGTGGTGACACCAGCGGACTTCAAGACTTGGGTGGCAAACAATAGCTTCTAGTAGAGCCAGCTGAAGATTTGCCAGCACCCAACGTAAAATGTAATAAGGAGTAAGTAATGGCAACTAACGAAATTCAGGAAAGTGCGTTGAACAACATGGGAGTGGACAAGACGCCATTTGCGGCCAGCATGCTGTTTCCGCTGGTCCGTGCGACGCTTTGGGGACTAACCGGATATTTTGCTGCGGCATGGATTACCGCTTTATTGCTCCATACGGTAATAGTAAATCCTTTACCCGCGACAGTGGGTTATGTGGTCGGCTTGGTCTGCTGGCTGATGGGCAGCGGCGTATGGGAGGGATGGATACGACGCGCATTTGGAGGAAAAGAAGCCCCAACTTACACGGGCATCGAACGTTATTTTCGTTTTGGTCCCGATTCAAAATCTACGGCCGTACGCTACGTGGTATTAAATATAGTAACATTCTTCCTCGCCGGTATGGCCGCCATGGCTATCCGCATTGAATTGTTGACGCCGGATTCCACCAGTTGGTGGCTGTCGGAAATTCAGTACAACCAAACGTTCGGTATTCATGGATTGATGATGTTGCTGGGAGTGGTGGCATCTGCCATCGTCGGCGGTGTTGGCTACTATCTTATTCCGTTGATGCTTGGCACGAGAAATGTAGTATTCCCAAAGCTTCTCGGCCTGAGTTGGTGGCTTTTACCACCGGCGACTGTCGCTGTTTTCATGAGTCCTACGATTGGTGGGTTTCAGACTGGATGGTGGGGATATCCGCCATTGGCGCAAAACAGTGGTAGCGGTATTGTGTGGTACGTCCTTGGTGCCGCCACCATTCTTTTTGCGTCGCTACTTGGAGCCATCAATATCGCCGGAACCATGGTGTACATGCGCGCCAAGGGCATGAGCTTGGGTCGCGTTCCGATTTTTGTGTGGGGTTTGTTTGCGGCAGCCACTATTCTCGTCGTAGAGTCGCCAGCAACCTATACCGGCGCACTCATGGATTTGTCCGATATGATCGCCGGATCACATTTTTACACCGGCCCCACCGGGCACCCCTTAGCGTATCTGGATCAGTTCTGGTTTTTGTTCCATCCAGAGGTCTACGTTTTCATCCTGCCCGCTTTTGCCATATGGCTGGAGATTCTTCCTGCCGCGGCCAAGCGTCCGTTATTTGCTAGGGGTTGGGCAATCGCTGGACTGGTTGGCGTTTCCATGTTGGGTGCAATGTTGGGCGTTCATCACTACTTCACTGCGGTGAGTGACGCACGTATGCCCATATTCATGACGATAACGGAAACCGTATCCATTCCGACGGGGTTCATTTATTTGTCCGCCATCGGGACGTTATGGGGTGGTCGTTTAAGAATTAACGCTGCGGTGTTGCTCGTGTTGATGGCGATGATGAACTTCCTGATCGGTGGTCTGACAGGCATATTCAATGCCGATGTTCCCGCAGACCTTCAGCTGCACAACACCTACTGGGTTATTGCGCATTTTCATTATACGATGCTTGGTGGGGTGATTTTTAGCTGGATTGCCGCGCTATACTGGTGGTTTCCCAAGGTTACTGGACGGAAGATCAATGAATTTTGGGGAAAGTTTCACGCATGGTGGTTTTTCGTATTCTTCAATTGTACGTTCTTTCCCATGTTTATAGCTGGCCTCGATGGAATGAACAGGAGAATTGCGATATATCTTCCTTACCTGCATGACATTAACCTGTTTATGTCTATCTCGTCCTTTTTCCTGGGCGCAGGGTTTCTCATTCCGCTGGCCAACCTTTTATACAGTTGGCGCTATGGGCCCAAGGCCGAAGCCAACCCTTGGGGCAGCAACGGCCTGGAATGGCAAATAAAATCGCCAACACCGTATGTGCCATATCCGGCAGGGACTGAGCCAGAGGTTGTGGGCCCGAACGATAACTATGCGGCGGAAGCGAAAGAACCTTTTATTTGGGTACCTACGCCAAGCAAGTAAATTTAGGAGGAATTAAACCATGACAGACAACGGTTATGCCACGCTAATGGATCCGGCTTCGGAGCGTGCAAAAAGGGGTGCGTTCTTTTTCCTGCTGCTTTTTGCAGCCATCATTTTTGCGATGTGGGACCTCGCGCGTTTTCTGTGGGGGGGCACTGCGGTGCCCGCTACATTGAGCATGGGCGTGGGTGTTGCGCTGACTGTTTTGATGCTTGTCAGCCTGGTGCCGGTGATGACGGCCCGCAAAAAACTGGATCAGGGCGATGATGCCGGTATCGTGAGCAGCCTGGCAACCCTGATGGTGGTCTCGTTGGTGATGGCGGGTGGAATCGTCTACAACTGGACTACCTTAACCATCGGTAGTGGTTATGGCGGGATTTATGACATTACCAGCTTGTGGTTTCTGGTACATTTCGTGGCGGCCATCCTGGCGCTGCTGGCGAGTATCATGAAAATCACCCGCACTCCGGAGCGCGCGAAACGCGAGCGATGGGTGTCGTATAACGTGTTAACCTTCTGGGGCGGTGTGGTTGTTCTATGGGTTGCGTTTTTTATTGTCTTCTATATTGCATAAGGTCGTATAGAAGATTATCTAATAGAGTGAGGGTAAAACAATGGATATGTCACATTTATCGTTCGTTATCCCGTCCGGAGCTGATAATCCGACGTTCTTCTGGCTGACGGGGTACATTGGGTTTCCTGTAGTGTTTCTTAGTGCATACTTTTGGTGGGTATTAAAGGAGGCAGGCAAGGAAGATCGGCTGCGTATTCTAAAAAAGGGAGAAAACGGCGCATCTAGCAACGCATGACGTTCCACGATGGCCGTGCGAATAACGGGCGGCCATCCAGATTTGTTTTGCGTTTTACCGTGACGTCGTCGTTACCCATGCTTCAAAGGAGGTAAATCATGAACAACGAGGGCCGTTTAATTTCTCACGATGATCGCGATGATGGCGCATGGGATGGAAACATCGTGTTGATCATAGGATTATTGTGGGCTATTATTGCTCTGGGTGGCTATTATGTTACCCTTAGGGTGCTGTTTTGAGATAGTTTCCCGGTTGGAATGGGTGATGAATATCGTGTAGTAGCATATTAAAATGCCAGATAGCCCAGTGATTGTTTTGTAGGGCGGCTGGTTCTACATCAGGTTAAACGTTAAGGAGAAGGGATCTAATGTATACACAGAACACGATGAAAAAGAACTGGTATGTAACTGTTGGTGCGGCTGCGGCTCTGGCGGCAACGGTCGGCATGGGCACCGCGATGGCCGGTACTCTGGATACCACATGGAAAGAGGCGACGCTTCCCCAAGTAAAGGCCATGTTGGAGAAAGACACCGGGAAAGTCAGTGGTGACACTGTTACCTACAGTGGCAAGACTGTACATGTGGTCGCGGCGGCCGTGCTCCCGGGATTTCCATTTCCGAGTTTTGAAGTTCATGACAAAAAGAACCCGACCTTGGAGATTCCCGCGGGGGCAACGGTGGACGTGACCTTCATTAACACCAACAAGGGATTCGGTCATAGTTTTGACATCACCAAAAAAGGACCTCCTTATGCGGTTATGCCGGTGATCGACCCCATTGTTGCAGGAACAGGATTCAGTCCGGTCCCAAAAGATGGCAAGTTCGGATATACGGATTTTACCTGGCATCCGACGGCGGGCACTTACTACTACGTATGTCAGATACCGGGGCATGCCGCCACCGGTATGTTCGGTAAGATCGTTGTCAAGTAATTCGCGGATGGTTGTTGTTCGGGTAACGACGCTTTGTTAGTGTAGATCCCGGTGGCCAGGGCGGATGGTTATCTTGCCCTGGCCATTGGTGTTTATTATAAAATACGAATTCATGTCTTGCGGTATGCGTTATATGATGTTATGAGTATACTTGCATGCAGCGTATGATGATTGGTTAAGTTTATTGAACTATAGACCACGAAAACAGGATCGCCACGGTACATATATTAATTAATCCAGATAAACTCCCAAACGCAGATAACCTGACGTTTCTTCATTTAAGGTGTTAAATATGCGGCGCAATATTCATCATGGGGTATCGGGCGGGGCTACCTACCAGGATACGAACGGCATTCCCCACGCCGTAGAAGGGGAAATGACGCCGGTAGTACGAGTGATCGGCTGGCTGATTACCGGGATGCTGCTGGCGGCGGTGCTGACCGGGTTGTGGCGTGGCATGAACAGCCACCAGGGTTTTATAGCGGATGTCGTCAACGGCCTCAAAGCCAGCGAAGTAGGTTTTGCCATTGCCCTGATCCTGCTCGGCAGTATTGTTGAGGGTTTCGGCTACGGTCTGTCCTTGGGGACCCGCTGGCCTTACACGCGCAACATCGCGGTACTGATGGTGCGTGGTGATCCTGAGGCTGCACATCGCCTGGTAGCGACCCTGGTCGGCCTGGTGGCCCTTGCGCTGGTGATACTGTCGCCAAGTATCACTACGATCAGCGGGCTGTCCCTGATCGTAGTTACCGCCCTGTTCGGTATGGGCACCCTGTATGTCCTCGCCGGCAGGGCCCCGGCGTTTGTTCACGGCACCCACGGCCTGCTCGCCTATGGGGTCTTCCTCGTTTACCTGACCGGTCTGGTCTATCCGGAGCTCGACTTCTGGAGCTACCTCAGTGCCGTAGGTGCTCTGCATGCCCTGCTCCTCGCCGTATTCCTCGGGGGCATGACCACCGGTCAGCGCGGCTTCGGCACTGCCATCGGCGCCTTCGTCAAACCTCAGAAGGCCTCACAGTGGACCATCGCTGCCCACGTCAGTGCGGCCTTGCTGCTGGTCGCCACCCTTGGCTGGATGATGCCAGCTTATCCTGTCGCTTTTTATCTGGCGGTAACCCAGGTTGCTGTTGGTTTTTTATTGTTTCATGCGGTGAATCTCAAACCCCGGGATCCTGGCGTCATGGTGGTCTTTCACCAATCCATGGTCCTGCTCATGTCCCTCGCCATTGTCCTGCAGTGGCGTTAATGAGGTCCTAGCGTCATGTTAAAAGAAGGATTACACAGCGACGGCATTGGCGAACTTTCTGGTCCCCGGGCACGGCCGTCTTATCTTCGCGATCTCTGGGTTCTGGCCAAGGCGCGGGTGGTATCGCTGCTGGTATTTACCGCCGCAGTGGGCGAGATCCTCGCCCCCGACGCCCTGTTGCACTGGGAGTCGGCGCTGGCTGGTTTGGCGGGCATCGCGCTGGCCGGTGGAGCAGGAGGGGTACTCAACCAGATTGTCGAACCCGCCCTCGACCAGCACATGCGACGCACCCTCCACCGGCCGCTGGCCGAAGGCCGCATCAGCCGTGCTGGTGCCATTGCCTATGCCATGACATTGATGTGCGCCGCCATTGCGGTACTCGCCTGGGGCACCAACCCTCTGACCCTGGTACTGACCCTGGTGGGCACCGTCGGCTACGGCGTCGTCTACACCCTCTACCTCAAGCCCAGCACGCCCTGGAACATCGTCTGGGGCGGCCTTGCCGGTGCCCTGCCGCCACTGATCGGCTGGACCGCCATCACCGGCAGTCTCGCCGTGCTGCCTCTGGTGCTGGTCCTGCTGGTATTCGTCTGGACCCCGGCGCACTTCTGGCCCCTGGCCATCTGTTGTCGGGAAGACTACGCCAAGGCCTGCATACCCATGCTGCCGGTGACCCATGGTGTCGACCGCACCCGCCGGGAAGTGCTGAACTACGCCATACTCACCTGGATCGTCAGTATGGTGCCAGCGCTACTCACCGGCGACTGGTTATATGGAGCCATCGCCTGGCTCTCCGGCGCATGGTTCGTGGGCATGGCCCTGCGTCTCAAAGGTCTGCCCGAAGGCCCGGAGATGAACCGCTACGCGCGGCGGATGTTCGCCTACTCCATCTCCTACCTTTTTTTACTCTTTACTGCCCTGATCCTGGGTAAACTGGTGATGGGCTATGGCTTCTTCTGAGGCCGCCAAAGGCCCGCCCATGAGCCCGTTCGAAAAGCGGGCGGTGGCGGGACTGAGCTTCATCTATGTCGCGCGCATGCTCGGTCTGTTCATGCTCATGCCGGTACTGGCCCTGGACAACGACCAGCTTCGCCACAGCACCCCGGTGCTGTTGGGCCTGGCCATTGGCATCTACGGACTGGCCCAGGCCGCCCTGCAGTTTCCCTTCGGGGTGGCCTCCGACCGTTTCGGGCGCAAGCGGGTACTGGTCTTTGGTCTGCTGATCTTCGTCCTGGGTTCCCTGCTGGGGGCGGTCACCCACAACATCTGGGGCATCATTCTCGCCCGTCTGCTGCAGGGTGCGGGCGCCGTCTCCTCGGTGCTCCTGGCCACCGCAGGGGACCTCACCGGTGAACAGCACCGCACCAAGGCCATGGCCGCCATCGGCGGCAGCATCGCCATCGCCTATGTTCTGGGGATGGCGATGGGGCCCGTCTTTTACGGTCTCTCCGGGCTGACCGGGGTATTTCTGGTGGCCGCCGCACTCGGCGTCCTCGCGCTGTTACCGCTGTGGAAAGTGATTCCCCCCATCCCCCGCAATCTGCAGCAGCGCATGGGGAACTGGCGTGACGCCCTGAGGATATTCAGATACCCCCCGGTTCTGACCGCCAGTGTCGGCATCTTCATCCTGCAGATGGTGCTGGGGGCCAGTTTTGTGGTGCTCTCCCCGGAACTGGTCAAGGCCATGCACATTCCGGGCAGCGCCGTCTGGGAAGTGTATCTGCCGGTGATGCTGCTCTCGGTGGCGGGCATGCTCTACCCGGTGATCCACGCCGAAAGGCACAGACAGCACGGACAGATGCTGGTCTTCAGTGGTCTTGCCATTGCTGCGGGAGCGTTGTTCATGGGTTTGCTCGCTGGTCACTTCTGGCCGGTGGCGGTAGGAGCGGTGATTTTCTTCACGGGTTATAACGTGGCCTCGGCGATTCTGCCTTCGATGATGAGCCGCAGCACCACCCAGGAACAGCGGGGGGCGGCCAGTGGTGTATACTCGCTGATGCAGTTTCTGGGGATATTCGCGGGGGGTGTGGTCGGTGGCTGGGGGCTGGGCATGGCCGGCGAGCAGGGTGTCATTTATCTCCTTGCCGTCGTCGGATTGCTCCTCGCCCTGCAAAGCTGGAACGGAAAACGCGTGGCACTATTGCTGGAACCGGATTATTCTCAAAAATCATAAAATGAGTGCGCCAGATGATGTTGAGCAAAGCTAGCGAATATGCCCTGCGGAGTCTAATTTATCTGGCCGCTCAGCCATCGGGAAGGCCGGTGCTGAGCCGGGATATTTCTGACTATATAGGGGGCTCCGCGCCATGCGTTACCAAAGTATTGCGCTGCTTGGCCAAGCGTGGAATCCTGTATTCCGTAAAAGGGAAGGGCGGTGGCTATATGTTGCGCCCTGGTGCCGAGTCCCTAAATATTATTGACGTCATTGAGATTACCGAAGGGCGTCCGCTAGAGATACGCTGCATACTGGGCCATGACTGCGTTAGAAATACTACGCTTTGTCCTCTACATCCACAATGGGAGGCCATCAAAAGCCGTGAAATGGGCTTTCTAAGGGGGCAAACTGTTGGCGCGATATCGCGGGCAATGTTTTGGGTTGATGCGGTGACCGCTGCCGTGCAGTGTTAGGGCCATTGGGTGCGCCGGATTCCGTTCTTTGGCGGTCTGCTTTTCTGTTGGTTAGAGCAAGACAGGTGCCCTGAAATTATGATGGGGAAAACCATCCAGTGATAGGAGTCGTTATGACAAATATTTTACGATTTATTACGATAGTAGTAGCACTGGCCGTACCGGTGATGGCACGGTGTGCGCCTGCAACCCAGATGGAATCGTTTTATGATTGTGTATTGCCCCCGACCCTGGCAGTTTATCGCGATGCAGTCGTCGCATCCGGACATATGGCCACGGATGTAAGCTTTTTTAAAAATAAAAATCCGGGGGCATCTTTTGATGAAACCAGCTGGCTGTATGCACTGTACGCAAAAAAGAATCTGTCGCAATGCAAAATCCCGACCGATTCTGCGGATGCCAAAAAATCGCAATCCATTGTTAATGCGGCAAGGAATATAATAGATGGGTACATCGCATTTACATGGTCACCAACACCCATGAGCCTCGCCAAGGAGTGGCCGCAAATAAGATCAGGATACGATAACATTCGCGCCTCTATAGGTAACGAGTACTATAGAGTCAGTGTTCCCGAAGGAGTTATAAAAACGGATGGCAAGTATGAGGCGATGATCCACATGCAGATGGGCCCCATGCACTGAAAAATACGATACCTATCCTGATTATCGGCCGATATCCCTGATCTGCACTGTGATACAAAGAATTCAAACTTTGGCTGCTGCTGCCAATGCCGCCCCGCATCTATTGGAGATATGGGCATGGGACCAAAAATACTTTCGGTGAACGATACCATAGGACTGGTTCACTTCAAGGGGCTTCTGAGTCTTGACGAGTGCGCCGAATTGATAGCGATTGGTAGTGTATCCGACGCAAAACCTTCGGTAGTGGTTGATGGTGCTTCCGATGCTGCATATGAAACACCCGGGCGCTGCAGTACGGTGGTGGCGCCATCAGTTGACGCGTATCCAATAATTCTGGAGATAAGGCGGCGTATCGAGCTATTTTCCGGGATTTCGCAGGAAAATCAGGAACCACTACAGATTCTGCATTATACCCGTGGCGGGAAGTATGATATACACTATGATGCCTTTTCGGACGGATCTCCGCAATTGAGGAATGGCGGGAACAGGCTGTTAACGGTACTGCTGTACCTGAATGATGTGGAGTATGGTGGATGGACACAATTCCCGCACATCATGGCGAATATAGTGCCCAACGCAGGATCCGGTATTTTATTCAGGAATACAGACGCGCAGAACCGACAGTTGCGGGAGTCCCTACATGCGGGCTTGCCGGTTACCCATGGAGAAAAATGGATAGCCTCCATCTGGATACGAGAGAACCCATATATAACGCCGTCTGTCGATCGGGTAGATCAAGTTATCCGTAGAACACTGTGATATCCGACGCTTAACCGTCCTCACCGATTTGCCCTATAATTATAGGCACATTCAACGGTCAGCGTCGTACGGGGTGCTTATTCATCTTGCGTTGTAAGGACCGTCGGTGCATTCCCAGTCTGCGGGCGGCAGCCGATATGTTGCCATTACACTCCATCAGTACCTTGTTGATATGCTCCCATTCAACTCTGCGCGCTGACAAGAACTCGTTTTTGACCGGAGCGGTGGGGTTGCCATCCTTTTCATGTAACCTAGCGATAATCTCATCTGCATCTGCAGGTTTTGTCAGATAATATACCGCCCCGAGCTTTATGGCCTCAATCGCTGTTGCGATGCTGGCGTAACCGGTGAGCACAAGGATTCTGATATCCTGGTTGATGCTCCGAAGGGGGCTTATCATTTCCAAACCGGAAACCCCCGGCATTCGCAGATCCAGAACTACGGCGTCCGGCACGTAAAGTTCCGCAACCGCGATTATATCGGCGCTATCATGCACAGTGCATACTTCAAAACCGCGCCTGGAAAACGCGTTTGACAGCACCCGGCAAAAGGTTACATCGTCGTCCACCACCATAATGTTAGAAACCGGTGTGGCGGTGATATCCGCACTATTTTCCATAGTTCTTACGGTCATTAGTTGTTGGTACTTATCAGTAATGAGGTCAGGGGAAATACCACACGGGTACAGGATCCTCCCTCTCTCCGGCTGAACAGGGAGACGCTCCCACCCAAACGGTTTATAATGGTAGTCGCTAAAAAAAGCCCAAGACCAAGACCATCTTCTTTTTTAGAGACAAAAGGTTGTCCCACATCCCTGGCTATCTCCGGAGTGACCCCGCGACCAAGATCGCAGACATCAATGACGACATCGTGATCGCTACAGTGTACATCTATTTCTACATAATCAGGCGATTCGTCGGCGGCGTTATTGAAAATGTTGGTTAGCGCCTGAGTCAAGGTATGCTCCGCAACAATTTTTGCAGTCGATCCGGAGCCATCTGAACGAAATTCGACGTGAATACCCGGACGAGCATCGCCCCATTTGGTAATGATATCATTGAGGTATTCTTCGATGCGTAGCTGGCAACCGCTCGATGCCTGCAACTGGCCAGCGGAAGCAGACATTGTGCTGAGAATGCGTTTACACCGCTGCAGCTGTTCATACAAAATACCCAGACTTTCCGAAAGATTCTGGGTTTCTTTATAGTCCTGCTGCAGGTCCTTGGTTATTATCGTCATAGTGGCGAGAGGCGTCCCCAGCTCATGAGCAACACCGGCCGCCAAAGCACCTAGGTCAACAACGCGATCCATCATCAGTTTTTCTTCGCGCGCATGGGCGATAGCCTGATCCCGTTCCTGCAGGCTGTCGCTCATGCGTTTGACGAAATAGCTGATAGCGCCGGCAATTATAATAAATTCAAACCACATCCCCCATATGTGCAACTTCATTTCGTATGTGGCAAGAGCATGTAGTGGTAGCGGTACATAAGAAGCCATCAATCCTGAATAGCACAATACGGTTATCGCCGCCATTGACCACCCGTATATTTTTGGAAGGGTGGCAACGGTAATAACTAATGGTAACAACAGTAAGGCGATAAATGGATTGGTAGGGCCCCCGGAAAAATATAGGAGGGCCACCAGAATGGCAACATCGGCCAGGATCTGCGCAAAGAACTCATGGTTGCTGATAGGCCACTGGAAAGTAAGGCGAACAGTGGTGGCCATTGTCAGGAGTATTTCTATGGCGACTACCGCCGCCAAATGCCATATGGGTATGTGCCATTTGAGAATGATCGTAACCACGGCTATGGCCATGCATTGGCCGATGACAGCCATTCCGCGTAGCAGCAAAACGCGCTGGAGGTTCAAGGCGCCATGAGACATGGCGTGGTTAGTGGAATGCATATTAAAAATACACCATAGGTGACGGGTTATGGATCTTTATAAAAGATACCGAAAGTAAGTAAACAATGTCGCGAAACATCCCTGCACATCAGGTTATAAATGACCTATAGACCAGGTGACGGCGCAATAGGGCCCGACTCATGCAGCATAGCGCTGCCTCCAGCAAAGCCAAGTGCTCCACAGGGGAACGAACTAACCCAGCTATATGAAACCTCATCATATCAGGTGTTATCACACAGTTACAAATCTGTCCAGGTCGTAGAGCGGGACATCAAATTCAGCGGCCGTTAAAAACACGGAACAACAATACATGCGAACAATATAATATTATTAGTTACAAACATGGCGATCAGAAAGTAAGCTTTCCGGTGCGGTGTTCTCTGGCGAGGTTGCCGTGATTACACCGTCGGTTATCCGACATACCTGACCCAATCCAAGCATCGGATGGTGCGTGCCGGTCGAAGTTCGAACTTGGGAGCAGCGTGACGGGATAGGTATATCCAAGCTCCAGATGGAATCTGAGGGCCTTTAGTAACGATTCCTGCCATCACGAGTAAAACAGTCGACGTCTGGCAACGTACGGGGGAATTCATATGCGTGATAACGTGAAGATGGCGAATTGGTCGAACCGATATCTGGGAAACCTGGGAAGCGTCTTGGTCGAGGTACAGGCCGTTGCTTTGATGAGGAACAGATATGCGGATTACCCGTAGGGGCCAGAACAATATCTACAAACAGGCCGGATACATGTGTGCAGTCGACCTCTTCTCCAAAATTATGACATCTTGCAAAACCGAGGACATTCATACAGGACGCTTACCGCTGGCCAAACGCTGGAGACGGTAGGTTTGTTGGTGTTCTCGCACGGCTAACGTGCCTGTTGCTGCGGGTTTTGTGAGTGGCTGTGGAAACCCATGAGCGCAGCCTAAGCCAAGGTCGCCAGCGCTGCACATGCATGTTGCACGGCGCTGGCGGGATGCCTTCGTCACTCCGCGCCACTATATGCAGATTTGCGGGGACGGATTTGGCGACTTTGTCTGGTGGCCATTCAGGGCTTGGAACCGCCCGGCAGAATCACCATCTCCAAGAGTTTCTCTGTTTTTGCATCAATGGAGATAGTGTACATCAGGTCTTCGCGGCTAACGTCGACAACATAACGCAGGCCACTACCGCCGGGGGCTTTTTCCAACTTCATACCGGTGACTTTGGCAGTGTTCGGGGGGCAGGTCTGTTTGGCGATGGTCTTTGCTTGCAGAGGATGAAAAAAGCCCTTGCTTAGTCGAAATCCGCAGGGCCTACTGGCGTTCATGGCGATGGTCTCCGCCTTGTCTGGGCTGATGCGTGCCTCCTGAGCATACTGCTGACCCTCATAGGCCCAAGCGGCGGTGCTGCTTATCAAACCGATGGTGCCGGCGAGTAAGGTGATAGCGAAATGGCGTGATGTGAGTTTCATGATGCCTCCTTGTTCACCTGTAGCGTGATTATAACATCATCTATTATTCCTTGGATGGTAAGTATAAAACTAACTCTACCAATTTTAGTATAATAGGAAAATTTTCAACGTAAAGAGGATCGCGGCGTTTTCCGAGGTGCGTTCACCCAGAGATGCACTACATTCCAACAAATGTTGGGCAATTACTCATACTGCCGTGGTAGGTAATGCGTATATGCAAAGGCCAATACCAAACCCTGCCCTTCAACGTTGGACGCGGTCGCCAGAAAAATGATCGACAAAGAGGAGGGCTCAGGATGGCAAACCATGAGTGTCGTATAACCGCGTGTATGGTTGTTGCTAAAACCCTCTGTGGTGGGGCCTGCCCGGCACCGAAAATAACCGCCGATACGTCGTGGTGATACAATACCGCTGTGCGGTCTTGTTGATGATCAAATTATACAGTAAACCCTTATAGATTGCGGCCATCAGACCTTTCGCCATTACCAGATCACACAAGATCATGGACCGCGCCTGAGCGCAAAACGACGAAGCTCATGGCGGTGCTCGTGATATCCGTGGTGGTCCTGGGGAGGTCGTAAAGCGGTCGAAGTCGGCCCCACATCTTGGCGGGGGGACAAATGCTGTTCATAATGGTGCTGTCAGAGAATAGCTCTGACATTGCCAGCAGAGAGGGTGGAAGATGATGCGCTGGTTTCTTACTACATTAGCGCCACTGATTAGTGCATCTGCCCCGACTCTGCGCCAGTATGGAATCTGGGCGATTATCGTCATCCCGCTTGTTGAACGCAGTGAAGCAGCAATGGACATCATGCGGAGTATGTACAGTAGGGTATATCCATAGTAGGGGAGGGTGAGCAGGTGATCAGGATGCGTTTTATTGTGGCCATATCGCTATGGGCTTGGCTCGGAAGCGCGACGGCTGCGCCTCTTTTGCTTTTTGGTGTTCCTCTACAGGACGCGACGCGCACGACGCTGACGCCTGCTTTAGAGAAAGCAGGCCTTCCCCCTATTCCGAACGGCCCCCAGCAATGGTCCGACACCTACCGGATAAACGGGCAGTTGCCACAACTGCAAGGCGCAAGTATGTTTTCTGTGGAGTATGACAGACATAACCGGTTTGCGCTTGCCGAGTATAAATTCCCCAGCTTCGGGGACACCAGGCAGGTCCAAAACATTATCACCATGGTCACGTATAAGTATGGACGGCCAAGCAGTATAACCGGCGACATCAACCATGGGCCAGTCATAGCACGCTGGAAAGAGGGCGGTGGCATGGAAGTCAAGGTCTGGCGAGGGTGGCCGATAACCACCACTTACATGGATTTTGAGAATGTCGCCATCGTCAAGGCGATGCGCGCGGAAAAGCTCACCGGTATGCACGGTTCATTACCTGCCCGGATGGATACAGCGCCCATCAGTGAAAATAAAGAATGGGAACCGCCGTCACCGGTGGAACAGGTCGCGCAGGCCAACAATCAAACCGTTCCGACGTGGCTCGTATGGGGGATCATTGTGTTCTTTCTCGTGCCCGCGGTGGGGATGGTCATCTTCGGTCATTTTCTTGCCAGGGTGACCCGCATCCCGCCTTTTGTTGTGGCCGCACGCGTTTTCTTTGCCAGGCTGGTCCAATTTTTTCGCAGGCCAGGGTGGTTTCTTAAAGGACGGCAGGGCCGCTAACTGGTATGACGTCATTTTGCAAAGACTCATCGTCGTCATGGTTCGTGAGTTTATGTCTGGTCATAGTTTCAAACCAATGATAATGCCCCAAAGAAGACCATTCGCTGCCGCTGCGAGTATGTCCAGGGTATCATGGGATAATATCAGATAGGCAGCACTACCACAGAGCACCGCACCGGCAACCCCATAAGCCGTCAAGTCGCGCAACTCTCTGGCGCCAGGAGTGAACGACCAATTCCATATTCTGCGGGCTATGGACCAGAG
This sequence comes from Acidithiobacillus ferrooxidans ATCC 23270, assembly GCF_000021485.1. Lineage (NCBI taxonomy): Bacteria > Pseudomonadati > Pseudomonadota > Acidithiobacillia > Acidithiobacillales > Acidithiobacillaceae > Acidithiobacillus > Acidithiobacillus ferrooxidans. The sequence continues at coordinate 2,818,282 of NC_011761.1, read as the reverse complement.
GTATTGGATCAGGCCGCAGCGCATGCACAGATCACTCCATAAGTGATATTAGATATCCAGCATCTCCCCATATTCAATGGAAAAGTTCCACAAAGGCGCTCGTGATAAAAACGCCCACATGCCTAGTCTAAGCGTGGTGATCCTGAAGGTATCATAAGCTGTTCGTAGCCTCCCAAACAGGAGGATGTCACGTTTTCCCCGTTGAGACCACTCCCCGGCACCTGCATGCCCGAGAACGCCACTGTCACGGTGCCGCATCCGGCGCCCGCCGACTCACGGTCATCAACCTTGTTCAACCTGCCAGGATTAGTATATCATGATCATTGGTTGGTGAATTTAGTGCATACGGTCGGCCAGGCATGACATGTTAATAAAATTTAATGTTGGCACTATTAGTGGAGGTGTTGCCGGGCTGGACAGATCAGAGTAAGGGCATGAGTCAACCAGTGAGGATATGACCATGGATATATTCAGTCTTCCACATTTGATTATTTTGTTGTTGATCGTTATGGCGCTTTTCGGGACATCAAAAATAAAGAATATAGGAGGTGATCTAGGCTCCGCCATAAAAAGTTTCCGGCAGGCGATGAAGGAAGAAGAACGTTCGGAATCGCCAACAACGGGCGGACCAGTAACTAAGGCGCTCGAGCCCGGTGCAGATGCAGAGACAGGAGAAACCATCGCAAAAAGTCTTCATACCAAATCATAATATAGTGGCTAAATGATATAATTCACTATGTGGGTGGTCAGTGAAAGATACATAGTCACGCTTTGCCCTGCATTTAGTGAGTCATGATCTCTATGTAGATTTAAGTTTCGCTGAATTTCAGGTGCCACAGGTTGCCAGCCCTCCAGCAGGCATACGCAGGGACATGTCGGTAACAAATTGAGCGCGGTGACGGCAAGCCTCGCCCAAGCGCTGGCAAAAACATTCTCGAAGAGCGTTTTGCCAGCGAAGCGTCTGCCAAGGGTGCGAGCGGCGTGCCTCATCCGGCATTGAGGAGAGGTCTGTTGCTTTTTAGTATACAAGCGGTGACACTTCATGCGCTAACATTACCGCCTCGGTAAAGACTGCTGGGCGAACACCCGGGCTGATAACGGGCCCCCTGCTGAAATCGGACAGGGCGACCGGTCAGGTTATAGATTACCCACGGAATAAGCCATGGAAAATGAAAGGTTTGTCGTGAACCATATCGAATCTACTGATGAACAGGCACCCCAACATAGCTGGAAAAATATACTTGAACCGCCTGCAAAAGGTAAAAACAAGGCGCGATACTTTATTACCCCTGTTATTATCGGAATCATTGTTGGGGTATTATCTTTAGTTTTTATTGATATAATGGATTTTTTTACGAGATTGTCTTTGGGTGTCGTTGCACATTTCACTCCCCCGCGTTCGTCCGGTTTTGGCGGGGGGGTCGAGTCGCGCTACACCTCCGCCCCGGGCTATCCTTTCATGATTCCTCTTGTCGAAGGAATGGCTGCGTTCATTTCCGGGGTGCTGTCCTATTTTATGATTAAAAATCCGGGGAGTCTTGGTGCCAACAAAGCGATTCGCGCTTACCATGAGAACCCTGAATCCCTCACTTTAAAGGAGGCATTTACCACGCTTTTTACTTCAGCTATGGTTCTTGGCTCCGGCGGGCCTTCTGGCCGCGAGGGCGCGGTAAGCATGGTGGGCGGCAGCGTCGGCGTGTTCATTGCCAAGCTGCTCCGGCAAAAACCCCATGAAGTGCGCGAAGCTTTGGCTATAGGGGTCGGCGCCGGGCTGGGAGCCATGTTTAAGGCGCCTCTCGCGGGGGCAATTGCTAGTAGTGAAATATTTTTCAAGCACGATTTCGATATCGAAACGATCATTCCCGCGTTTGCCGCATCGGCTGCAGCTTACCTGGTGGTAGCCACCAAGGTAGGATTTTCGCCGCTGTTCCGCATAGGTGTTCTGCCGGTACACAACTTTGAGTTGAGATATATTCTGTGGTTTTCCATTTTTGGTATTTTTTCCGGTCTGATTGCCCGCTTTCTGTTGTGGGTGTTTTATTATATTTCTGATTTGTTCAAGAAGCTGAAGCAGCCGATCTATGTCACTGCCCTGATAGGCGGTGTCCTGGCCGGCTGCATTGGTTTGTTATCTTCTTATGCCATAGGCAACGGCTATGGCTGGTTGCAGTTGATCATGGACCACAAAATCTCCCCTGGAGTATCCGAATTAACGCTTGGTATAATTTGTGTCATTCTGGCCATGTCCCTGATTGCCGGATCCGGGGCATCTGGCGGGGCCTTTAGCCCAACGGTGGTTATCGGTGGGCTCTCGGGCGCCTTGTTCTGGCATTTTGCGAAGGTGGTTTCCCCTAACCTCAATATACCCATTGCCATGTTTGTGGTGGTCGGCATGATGGCGGTCTTTTCCGTAGCGGCCAACGCGCCCTTGTCTACTATCGTCATGATCACCGAAATGACCGGGAGCTATGGTGTACTTCTGCCCGCCATGCTCACGGTAGGAATAGCAATGATGTTTGGCGGTGAGCATTCATTATTCAACGCACAGCACGACCACCGGTCAGCGTCAGGCCACACCAACTCATGATGTGACGAATTTATGGCGCTATATCCGGATATCATTAGCGTTGTCGCTAACCGTATGGGCGTGCAATATGTTGGCAGACGTTTGGAATAATGGATTCTGCTCATAGCGTGAAAGGGCTTCGCGGTCATCACCTATCTGTAAGGTGATGGAAACGCTTCCGGTGATAGCTGCATGTATCGGACATTGGTGTAGCATCCTGATCAGGATCACTTCATCATCAGGTGATAATTGCAATGGTAATGTCAATGTAATATTGATCTCATCAATCCGCACCGCGCCAGTGGTTTTTACAGCTGTGCAGATGCTCATCAGGCAGGTTGCCCTTAAGTCCCGTCGTTCCAGAAACCGTAACGTGAGTTCCACGAGGCATCGGCCAAGAGCCATGTTGAGCAAATGCAATGGGGTGAGTTGTATATCGGGCAAGCAAAAGTTTAAGGATATATTCTCGGAATCGTCCAGCCTGCATGCCGTAATATTGCGCTCACCGTCCTTGAAAATATGAACTACAGTTTCTTTTCTGCTCATTGGATGCTCCTGGTTCCCGTAATAAAACATCAGGTCAGAGCAGTCAATGCTGCCCGCAATACCTCTTCATTGAGTCCCAATGGCCCGTCTATACGGATGTGCATACCGGGGATCATCACCGCATCAACCAGACGCGGGAGGTCTTCCCGGAGATGACGCCCCCGGCTCCAGAACAGAGGGGATATTCTGAAATTTCTGATACCGCGGCCATATTCCTCCTGAATGGCGTCGGTCAGCATGGGGTGCCACAGTTCCAAGTAGCATAGTCGGATAGGGCGTTCCGGATGGATTGCCTTCAAGTCGGCCGCCAGGATCTCAAACGGAAGGCGCCATTCCGGATCACGGGACCCATGCGCGAGCAGCAAATGGGCTTCCTTGGTCATGCACTGCCAACTGCGGATAAATACCACCATCTTTGGCCAAAGGGGTCATCAGAAGCGGGATTTATTCCGTGTGATAACTGTTGCGACAAGCGTACCGCCTCACCCACAATAAGGATTGCCGGGCTACCCAGATCTGCTTCGTGAATGGCATCGGTCAGATCGTTTAACCTGGCGTACACATGGCGCTGCTGCGGCAAAGTTGCCCATTGCATGGCCAGCACCGGCGTATCCGGGTGCCGTCCACCGGCGATCAAGGCGTTCTGAATCTCCAGTATGCGGGCTATCCCCATATGGATGACCAGGGTATCGGCTGCGTTTGCGATACGATGCCAGTCCACTGGTGAGGTATTCGCCGCTTCGTGCCCTGTTACGAACAGGACGGATTGGCTGATGCTGCGGTACGTCAGCGGTACGGCGGCACAGGCTGCCGCCGCAAGGCCGCTGGTGATGCCGGGCACTATTTCGTAGTCGATGTCGGCCGTCCACAGTGCCATACACTCCTCACCACCGCGTCCAAAAATAAACGGGTCGCCCCCCTTGAGGCGCACTACACGCATACCTTGCCGCGCAGCGTGGATCATCCGCGTCTGGATGCTCACCTGAGAAGCAGAGGGCCTGCCGCCCCGTTTGCCTACATCCACCAATTTGGTGTCCGACCGTGCCATGTCCAGAATGCGTGGATTGACCAGGGCGTCATGAAAGATGATATCGGCCGTACCCACAAGGGCGGCCGCCTTCAGGGTCAGCAGGTCGGGGTCACCCGGACCTGCCCCGACAATCCAGACTTTCCCGCTATTACCATAGCCTTCTCTGCTCACAGGTGGGGCCCTCCGGCGATCAGCAGCCGCCGTTGGCCGGTTGATCCGGCGTCTTGTGCGTGCAGCCGCTCCAGCCCAGGCCTCATACTCCGGAGACCAGTAGTTTTAACGTTCGGATACATTCCTCACCCCGGAATCGTCGAGACGGATCATCCCGGCCGCAACGGTTTGATGTGTCACTTCGTCGATCAAAATAAACGCTCCGGTCGCGCGAATGGCGTCATATGCATCAGCGGCGAGCGGCTGCTGCACATTCAGCGTGACGCTGGCGATGTCATTCAGCCGCAAGGCATCGGCCGGACGCTTCTGTTGCGTGTTGATATCGAGCAACGCATTGATTTCTATGACGCGCGCCGTGACTTGCCGGGTCGTGTGTTTCAGCCAGTACTTGCGACGCAGATCAAGCGGATCCTCCGACAACCAGCAGACGTCGGCGGTGACGGTTTTGAGCAGGCTGGCCGGACGATCGGCGGACGCGAGCATGTCGCCACGCGAAATATCCAGGTGTTCCTGCAGCAACAGCGTTACCGATTGGCCGACGACGGCCGATTCCAGCGATTGATCGAGTATCAGAATGTCTTTCACGGTCGCCGCCGGTCCTCCTGGTTGCACCACCAACCGGTCACCCCTGCGGACTTTCCCGGCTTCGATGCGGCCCATATAACCGCGGAAGTCCTTGGCTTCGTGGCCGTTGTGGCGCGCCACCAGTTGTACCGGAAAACGCAGCGGTTCGTCATGGCATGCGTCATAGACGCTCAGGGATTCGAGCAGTTCGATCAGTGTTGGCCCCTGATACCAGGGCATCCTGTCGCCCGCAGTGACCACATTGTCGCCCGCCAGGGCGGACAATGGAATCGTGCGGATATCCTTCAGGCCCAGCCGTTGCGCGAATTCCCGGTACGCCTGAACGATACGGTCATACACCGCCTGGTCGTAATGCACCAGATCCATCTTGTTGACCGCGACCACGACATGTTCGATCTGCAACAGGTGGGCGATGGTCGAATGGCGCTTGGTTTGCACCAGTAATTCCACGCTGCCATCCTCGCCCATCTTCACTTTCGAGACATCGATCAGGATGACGACGGCGTCAGCGGTGGATGCTCCGGTAACCATGTTGCGCGTGTACTGTTCATGACCCGGGGTATCGGCGATGATGAACTTGCGCCGGGGCGTAGCGAAGTAGCGGTAAGCGACGTCGATGGTGATGCCCTGCTCGCGCTCGGCTTCCAGGCCATCCGTCAGCAGCGACAAGTCGATCGCGTCGCCGATGGTGCGACGGTGCCTGGCGTGGGATATCGCGTCCAACTGGTCGGCAAAAATGCCCTTGCTGTCGAACAGCAGACGGCCGATCAGCGTGCTCTTGCCATCATCCACCGAACCGGCAGTAATGAAGCGCAGCAAGCCGCGCTCTCTCGTCAGTTCCTGAAAAAATTGTTTGGGAATGGTCGCGCTCATCAGAAATATCCTGCCTTCTTGCGTTGTTCCATCGATGCTTCCGATGTCCGGTCATCCATCCGGGTTGCACCGCGTTCGGTGATTTTGGTCATGGCGGTCTCGGCGATGATGGCCTCGATGGTAGCGGCATCCGATGCCACCGGGCAGGTGCATGAGATATCGCCAACCGTACGGAAACGCACGACCTGGGTCTTGATTACCTCGCCTTCCTTGGCCGGTGTCAGCGTGGTCAGCGGCACCAGAAAGCCGTTACGCGGAATGACCTGGCGCTCATGGGCAAAATAAATCGAAGGTAGCGCCAGTTTTTCGCGGGCGATGTATTGCCAAACGTCTAGTTCGGTCCAGTTGGAGATCGGGAACACGCGCATATTTTCGCCAGGATGAATGCGGGTATTATATAAATCCCAGAGTTCTGGGCGCTGCGCCTTCGGATCCCACTGCCCGAACTCATCGCGGAATGAAAAAATCCGCTCTTTGGCGCGAGCCTTCTCTTCATCGCGACGGGCGCCGCCGATGCAGGCATCAAACTGAAATTCGGCAATGGCCTCCAACAGTGTGACGGCCTGCGCCGCATTACGCGAATCGCTTGCGGGATTACGCAGGCGCACGGTGCCCCGCCTGATCGACTCCTCGACGGAACGCACGATCAGTTGCTCGCCCAGTTCAGCAATGCGTCGGTCGCGGAATTCGATGACCTCAGCGAAATTGTGGCCAGTATCGATATGTACCAGCGGAAACGGGAACTTGCCGGGGCGGAAGGCCTTCTCGGCGATGCGCAGCAGCACCAGCGAATCCTTGCCGCCGGAAAACAGCAGCGCCGGTTTGGCGCATTCGGCCGCAACCTCGCGCATGATGTGGATCGCTTCTGATTCCAGCCAGTCCAGATGGTGATTGCTAGCGGCATCGAGAACATGTTTTTCGGCTGTAGTATGCATCATATTTGTCCTGAAGTTTTTTGTGGTGTTACTGGCTTGGCGCGGACCAGTTTGCCGTCAATGACATGCAGGCCGCACTCTCTGGTGGCCGGATTCTCCCACCACCAACGACCCGCGCGGATATCCTGGCCGGGGGAGATGGCGCGCGTGCAGGGGGCACAGCCGATGCTGGGGTAACCCTGATCATGAAGACGACTGTGAGGCACCTCAAAATGACGGATATAGTCCCAGACTTCTTCGCCATGCCAATCAGCCAAGGGATTAAACTTGGGCAGCTCGTGAGCCGCATCCCATTCCCGGATGGCGAGGTCTTGCCGCGAAAGCGCCTGCTCCCGGCGCATTCCGGTCACCCAGGCCCCTTTACCCCGCAATGCCCGCTGCAGGGGTTCGACCTTACGCATATGGCAACAGGCTTTGCGCAATTCCTGGCTTTCATAAAAGGCGTTGGGCCCGTGTTCCCGGACATAGCGCTCCACTGTCCCGTATTCCGGGAAATACACCTGGATGGGGAGGTGGTAGTGCCCCCGGGTTTCCTGCATCAGCCGGTAGGTTTCCTCCGGTAAACGACCGGTATCGAGGGTGAATATCTCTATCCAGGGCGCATGTTTCGCAATCAGGTCCGTGAGCACCATATCTTCCGCCCCGAAGCTGGTGGCAAAAACCGCCGGTGCGTATGGCGCGTTGCGCAATTCCCCGAAAAGGAGGAGCACATCCTGTATCCTGGTTCCTACACTCATGGATTTCTCACCGTCTCCCTGTATGCGGAAGGCCGGGATCCGGCGGTAATAAATCCTGTCGCCGCACAAAGTCCCCGAATGTCTCGCCGGCCCAGCGCTGGCCGGCAAAGCGCTTCAACAGGGGGCGCAGGGCATCCAGCAGAGCTTCTTCATCCAATGCCTCCCGGTAAAGTGCGTTCAGGCGCATGCCGGTCCGATCGCCGCCCAGATAAAGATCGTAAAGGCCTGGCGCTTTGCCGACCAGGCCGATCTCCGCGAGATAAGGCCGGGCGCACCCGTTGGGGCATCCGGTCATACGCACCGTCAACGCTTCTCCTTCCAGACCGACCTCGGCAAGCAACGCCTCGATGCGATCCAGAAAAACCGGCAAATAGCGCTCGGCCTCGGCCATCGCCAGGGGGCAGGTGGGCAGCGCCACACATGCCATCGCGTGGGCACGGACCGGGGCGAGATTCAGCAATCGGTTAAGCCCGTATTCAGCAAGCACGGTTTCGACAACCGGGCGTTCCGCGGGGGAAATGCCGGCGATCAGCAGGTTCTGATTGCAGGTCAGCCGGATCTCGCCATGGTGCAGGCGTGCGAGTGCATCCAGCCCGCTGAGGAGCGGAATATCACCATCGGCAACCCGGCCACCGGGTATGAAGAGGGTAAGGCAGGCTGTTCCGTCATCATTTTCGAGCCAGCCGAACCGGTCTCCCGAAGTCTCGAAGTGAAACGGGCGCGGCGGGGCCAGCGAAAATCCGGTGCGTTGCTGCACCTCTTCCATGAAGCGATCCAAACCCATACGGTCTACCGTGTATTTGAGGCGGGCGTGGCTTCGATTGCTTCGGTCTCCGTGGTCACGCTGGGTAATGAGCACGGCTTCGGCTATGGCCAACACCTGCCCGGGGGCGCAAAATCCGCAGACATCCGCCAGCCTCGAGTAGGTATCGGGTTTGTTGTGGCTGCGACCAAGGCCTCCCCCAACGCAAACATTGAATCCCGCCAGTCGCCCCTCCTCGTGTATGGCGATGAACCCAAGATCCTGCGTGAGCACGTCGACGTCGTTGTGCGGCGGCACAGCGATGGCAATCTTGAACTTGCGGGGCAGATAAGTAGACCCGTACAGGAGATCCTCCTCCGGTGCGGTTATCTGTTGGCCGCCCAACCAGATTTCATGATAGGCGTGGCTCTGCGGCAGCAGGTGCTCGGCAATTTTCTGCGCCCAACCGTATGCCTCGGCATGAAAGGCGGAGATCTGAGGGGCGGAACTGGCGATGACGTTGCGGTTGACGTCGCCGCAGGCGCTGACCGTATCGAGCAGTGCCCGGTCGAGGGCTTGCAGCACCGGCCTGAGATGCGGCTTGAGCAGTCCGTGAAATTGTATGCTCTGTCTGCTGGTGATACGCAGGCTGGCGTTGCCGTAGGTGCGGGCGATGTCGCCCAACGCCAGCCATTGCGCTCCGCTCAATACGCCGCCCGGCAGGCGCAGCCGGGCCATGAATTGATACAGGGGCTCCAGTTTCTGCTGGTGGCGTTCCGCCCGCAGGTCGCGATAGTCCTGCTGGTAAATGCCGTGGAACTTGATGACCTGAACGTCATCTTCCGCCAGTGCACCGGTGACGGGATTGTGCAGACTCTCCCGCAACGTACCGCGCAGCCCCTGGCTCTCTGCCTTGATCCGTTCCACATCGGAAAGTGCTTTGTCATTAATAGACATCTCGGTGATATCTCCCCGTCTGTTTCAATTCCAGAATATATTCCTCGGCCTGAACCTGCGTGCGCCCGGCCGACTGAACGATATCCACCAGGGATTGATGTACCGCCCTGCCCATCGCTTCGGCCCCGCAAACATACACGGCGGCACCTTCTTCAAGCCATGCGAATACGTCACCGGCACGCTCCCGCAAACGGTCCTGGACGTATATCTTGCGTTCCTGGTCGCGGGAGAAGGCAACGTCGAGTCGGGTGAGGCGCCCATCCCTGAGCCAGCGCAGCCACTCCCGCTGGTATAGAAAATCGGTGCTGAAGTGACGGTCCCCGAAGAAAAGCCAGTTATTTCCGGCAGCACCCAGCGCCTCCCGTTCCTGCAGGAAGGAACGAAAGGGGGCCACCCCGGTTCCGGCCCCGATCATGATCATCGCCTGTCCGGAATCTTCGGGTAGCCGGAATTCGGCATTGGGTTCGATAAATATGGGTACAGGCCGGCCGATGGCGACACGATCCGCCAGAAATGTCGAGGCAACCCCCAGACGCTCCCGTCCGTGGCTGCTGTAGCGGATGGCGGCGACCGTCAGGTGGACCTCGCCCGGAACGGCGAGAAGGCTGGAGGCGATGGAATACCGCCGCGGCGGCAAGGGCCGCAGGCAGTCGGCGAAGGATTGCGCACTAAGCCCCTTGACGGGGTATTGCCCGACGATGTCGATGACTTCCCGGCCGTCTGTCCAAGTGTCGAGGCCGTTGACATCTCGCCCGGCAATCGCGCTTTGCAAAGCCTTCGCGTCACTCAGGCGCGCGTAACGCTCCAGAAAGGGCCATGTGATTCTGGTGATTTCATAGTGCGCGGCGAGGGCCTCCACCAGCGGCATTTCACCCTGTCTGGTCCGTACGGAGGCCTTGTGGTCCAGTTCGAGCCGGTCGAGTAGCTCCTCTACGAGTTGGGGCGGATTGCTCGGAGCAACGGACACGATATCGCCTGGTGCATAGTGAAGGCCAGATCCGTCGAGGTCCAGTTCGAGATGCCAGACTTCCCTGTCCGACCCGCGGCCGGAGAGATTCACCTTGCCCAGCAGAACGGCGGGGAAAGTGGCATGGCTCGAGTATCCCTGTTTCGGAACGGGAGCCGGAAACGGTACTGCCGGAGAGGACTTGCCGGTGGTGAGTGCCCCCAGGACCTGCTCCATCCAATACATGGCATCCCTTTCGTAATCGACGTCACAATCGACTCGGGGGAGAAGGCGCTCGGCGCCGGCGGAAGCGAGGGCAATATCGAACGCTTTTCCCGCCTGGCAAAACTTTGGATAACTGGCATCACCCAATGCCAATATGGCAAAGCGGCTGCCGTGCAGATCCGGAACCGGCCCATCGGTCAGTGAAGCCAAAAGCATGCGGGCACTGTCTGGTGGCTCACCATCCCCATGCGTACTGACAATAAGCACGATGACGCGATCCCGGCGCAATTGTGCACGACCATACGTCAACATGTCCTGAATGCTGGTTTGCACACCCATCGCCTGGGCCCTGGCCGCCAAAAGTTCCGCCAACCGCTTGGCATTACCGGTTTCCGTGCCAAACAGTATGGTGATCTTTTCTCCAATGTCTTCTTGTATTTTTGAGGCAGGCGCACTTTCCCCAAAACCCGTCAAATAGCCGCTGGACCACAGCAATTGTTCGCGAGTCATGCCCTCCGCGAAACGTCGCAGGTCCTCCTGCTTTCGCGGGTCCAGTAGAAAGTCTGATTGTCGGATCAATTCCATTGCAGCACCATCTTATCGATTGTCACCATGATTCATCGCACCGGCTCGGCGAACATCAGGGACAAAGACTAATCGACGGCGTACAAAAGCTGAAAGACCGATATATTATATCTATATGCTTATTGGTTTGGATGATTGATATCCGACGAACGGGCAAAGGCATCGTTGCGTCTGCGCTGCAGATGCGACAGTGCACCCGGACCCCAACAGTCCAGGCACTGCCGATAGCCTTCTATACCTCACCATCCGGAATGCACAAGCGGACGCAATGGGCGAGTCTCGAACGACAGAATTTTCTCTGCGTGGGGATTTTCCGCAAAAACAGTGCTTCAGACACCAGCAGGAAACGACTCAGGATCTGCGCAATATTGGCAAAAGATTGAAGCGCCAGATAAATCCCGGAATGGCAAAAACAGCAAACATACACAAAGTAACTACATAAAACTCCCAGCCCTGCGCATGGAGATGACCATTCAGACCGTCCTCTATACCCATGCCGATAATCCCGACAACAAGATACATTACCAGCCATTCGAACAGGTGCTGCCGCAATACCTTACCGCCAGCCACCTTGCGAAAGAAGAACAGGCGATTGCTCAACCACGGCAGGTTGGCGGCCACAAAAGCCAGTGCAATGTACATCAATACCCAGTCCTGCATGGTCATCAGATCACTCCCCGTATAGCATGGAAACAAATGGCATCAGCAGCCTCGAAGTCACACCAGATGGCGGCATGGCCGATCCGTGGACACGAATGACCAAGTCGGCACGATGATCACATCCGATCGCCCCCGCGCCCGGATCATGGAAGATACACCACTTCGACCATGTGCGGTCAACAAAATGTCCCGCCATCGTCACCCCGGTCGGTCTTCATGGTACGGCCGCACTGGCCCCCCTCCAACAAGGAGGGGGCTTCCGGAAAGGACACCCCGCAAGCATCCTGCAGGGGTTATGGAGGGTTAATTGCCCTTGCTGGGTTGCAGGATAGAAAGGGCATGGGAATTTATCAGCGCGGGTTCAGTGGTGGTAAAAGGCTCCATGTTGCTACCGATCAGTTGAACGTCATACCAACCATCACCTTTGTAGGACAACACCTTGAATTTAAGCATGGCCATGGATACTGCAGCAGTATACGTTGTTCCAATCGTCAGCGGCTTTTCTCGTTGACTTACAGCACATCCGGATAACCACAGCATTGCGACCATCCATGTCGCAATGATCAAGTGATGCCTGCACATATCGCACCTCGGCTCGTAACCCCTGAAAACGAGACCACTCCATCGCCTCTACCCAACACCGGAAGGAAAACCCGGCCACAATCGGGCATGGCGTCCAGCTCTGCCAGCGCGGAAAACATCCGAGCCTCAGTGTTTGAGTCGGCAGGATCGGAAGTGTTTGCCGAGGAGCATGAGGAACTGGATGGTTTGCTGGGTTTCCGGTTGTTTTATCAGTTCCCAGAGTCCGGTGAGGCCGCCTTTGGGAGGGGGGGCATGGGCCGCTTCTTCCGTAGCCCCGGCCAGGCAGCGGAGGAAATCGGTCAGGATATGCTCCTGATCCATCTTTTCCGCCACCGTCACCATCCGTTCCATGACGCCGGTGCGGGTAGCCTGGTCGAGCAGGCACAGGGCCTTGCTGGCCATGCCCGCCAAGCGCGTCACGATTTCGTCGCTCATGGAATCCTGCGCGGCACCGACCAGACGCGCCAGGTGCACGATACGCTCCAGATCCCCATTCTCCACCAGCGCGGAGATGGCGGGCAGGGCATGGACGACCTGACTGCGATGGACCCGGTCCAGCAGGTCGAGGCCGTCGCTGGCCAGACCCGCCATCCGTCCGACCATTTCGTCGCTCATGGAATCCTGCGCGGCACCGACCAGACGCGCCAGATGCACGATACGCTCCAGATCCCCGTTTTCCACCAGATGCCCCAGGGCCTCCCGGGCCTTGGCCAGCTCCTCCTCGTGGGAGGTTTCCGCCATAACAGCCGTCATAGATCACCTCCCTTAGAGCAAGCCGCGGGCACTGGCCCAATAGAGCTGGTTGTAGGCCATCTTGAAGGCATGGACCGCACCGGTCGGGGCCTTGGGCTGCGGAGGATGCTGGTAATCAAACATGGCATACGTGGCGCGATCCTTGCCCGCTTCTATGAAGCAGAAGACCTTGCCATCATAACTGCGTACCGGCCGCCCGATCTTGATCACCGCCGCGACATTCTCGGCGGCAACCTCTGCCTCGAAATGCGTGGTGGAGCCGGCCTTGCTGATCGGCAGGTTGGTGGTATCCCCCAGGATGATGACATTCTTGCCGTATTCCCCTTCCATGTGCAGGGACGTGCGGTTGGTAGGAATCCAGCCATTCTCCCCGAGGCCATTCTTCTCGATGACTTCCTGACCCTTGTGCGGCGGCACCGCCACCAACAGGTCATACTTGACGGCACCCCCCTCCTCACTGAGGACCTGGGCATTTTTGCCATCGACTTCCTTCATGTTGAACAGGGTCTCGTACTGGATGCCCATCCGGTCGAATTCCGGTGCCGCCCACTTCGCCACATTCTCCAGGCTGTGCACCCGACCGATGGGATAGGTGTAGTAGAACTCGGTCTTGTCCAGCAGGCCACGATCCTGAATGAAATCGTGCATGGCGAAGGTGATTTCCAGCGGGATCATCGGACACTTGTGCGGCAGACCGACGGTGACGACGATGCGCCCCCCCTTGAAGTCCGAGAGTTGCCGGAAGAACTCCACCGCATTCTCCGCGGTATAACAGTTGATGGAGTTCTCCTTGAGGCCGGGGATGTTTTCTGGCATGGGACGGGAGCCGGTGGAAATGACGATGACATCATACTCATGGACCTTGCCGCTCTTGCACTGGACATGATTGTCAGCCAGATGAAACTCCTCCACGGGATCGACATGAAACTCGATACCGGGCTCCAGCAGGCCCTGCTGTTCGCGGACCAGTTCATCCGGGGTCGTCCGGCCCATGGCCACATAAAGCCAGCCGGGCTGATAGACGTGTTCGTGGCTGGCCGAGAGCATGGTGATGCGCGCCTTGCCGGTTTTCATTTCATGGTGGATACGGCGGGCCAGATGATTGGCGAAAATGGTGCCCCCCATACCCCCACCGACGACGAGAATTCTCATGGTGTCACTCCTTGTTGGTCTGTGTACTGGTTGGACGTCGTGCTACTTGGTCTTGCGCACCCGGATGTGCCAGGTGCCCGCATCATCCTGTCGGGTATCCAGCATTTCGTGACCGACCTTTTGGATCCACTCCGGTACATCCGCAGCGGAACCGGCGTCGGTGGACAACAGTTCCAGGGTGTCGCCGACACTCATCATCTTCATGCTGGAAATCAGCTCCATCAGCGGCCCGGGGCAAAAACTGCCGCGGGCATCTACGATTCTTTCACTCATCTACCACTCCTATGCTTGCGCGCGCCGCGCCGGCGCGGCGATTTTAAAAAGTCAGGACCTGCGCGCCTTCGGCGTCGCTGAGGAACCTGGTCAGGCCCAAAGGCCCGGCGACGATGTCTTCCAACGCATCCGCCTTGATCCCCATCACGTCCATGGCCATGGAGCAGGCCCAGATTTTGGCATCGCCCAGCTCCACGGCCTGCTCAAAGATCTGGTAGAATGGCGGCACCTTGCGTCCGGCCATCCAATGCCCCATCTCACCTTCCGCCGGAGCCTCCTTGCCGTGTCCTTTCACAAAATAGGGAAAGGCATTCATGGACAGGAAAACATGCACCTCCGACCCAGAAACCGCCGCAACCGACGCCGCCATCGCCGCAAACTGCAACTTCTCTCTCACCCCGCTCAAACAGATGATATATAACCCCGACATGAAAACCTCACTCTGCCAAATATATGGCGGCTCCTCGGCAAGAGATTGCCAATGTGGATTACTCGGACAGAATGATTATAGCGTATTGTTTGACGTTTGTAGTAATCGATAATCGCAATATTATTTTATAGAAAGATAATCATGCTATGGTGCGTTGCCAATATCTTCGGACCGCACGACTCTACCACGAGACAACCTATATAATAACTTATTCTACTAAATATAATGCAATATATCATACGTAAAACCAAACAGAAGCATAACCATTGGTTAACGAATATCACCCATGGAACATAACACACCTAGGTTATCATGACTTTTTACTTCCCCTGATCATTAAATATATTTACATTATATGATTGGTTCTTATTACAGAAACGTGGCGCGGTTGAATGTCAGTGGAACGACAATAGTTGGCCTTCAGGCACGGTAATGGGACCAATCTTGCCGGCTGATAACAACAGGTGCATACTTGAAACGTTATCGATACAAGCTGGTTTTTTGGCCCTGCCTGGACCAAGCTACCACGACTACGGACTAACCCATGCCAGAACAGCAAGAAAGGAATCGAATCATGTCACAAGAGATAGGAGTGGGGGCTCGAGGTAGGACTCTGACTTTTTATGGCAAGCTTCTGGACCTCATTGTCATAGCACTGATCTTTGTTATGCTGCTTACTCTGCTGGGTGCATTGGCTGGCTTGGCCTATGATTTTGCAGTTGCAGTGAGCACTCTGCGCGAGGCGGCTGTTGTCCAAGGCCTCACACATATCCACGGCCTCGTTGAGGACCTCGGGCAGGGTCTCGTCATCGATGTTCTCTCAACCTTCGTCCTGATTGAGCTTTTCCGCACCTTCACAGATTATTTAGAGTTTCACCGCCTTCGCTTGCGGGTACTGGCCGAAGTAGGCATCGTTTTTGTTTTGCGTGAGATGTTTATCGGCCTTTACGCCCATCGCATGGATTCAACCGAACTTCTGGCCATCGCAGCGCTGTTAGCCGTCCTGGTGGCCGCACGTGTTGCCGCTGTCCAATTTCCTCCCCGCCACAACGAAACATAGCTTTTGTAAGCCTGGTTAGGATCCGATCAACCGCATCATCCCCGAAATACTCTGTTGATACCCGCCGAACGAGTATTCCTGCTACATTCTTGGTCATTATTGAGACCATCCATAAGTTAACCATCAAACGATGATGTTTCGTATAAAACCACTTGACGAGCGCTACGACGCATAATGTTAGATAATATTTCAACGCCTGGACTGGCATGAAGGACCAAGCTGCGTTACCATGGTTAGCATAATATACATTATACTAATTACATGGGCGTCGCGATGGGGGAAATTGGGGGGTATGATCGACATAGGCAGGCTCAGCAGCGGTTTCGTCACCTGAATGGCAGGTCAAAACTTCCAAAACCCGTATTTACCAGCCACCATGCGCATCTACGGACACACAGTGCGCCGCTTTCTCGAATATTGTGGATCAGACGGGGTTCTGGACATATCAGAAGCGGGTGTTGACATCGTTCGAAAATTCGTCACTAACGGTATTGACGGAACCATTTCTCCGAAAAGTACGCAAACGGTGAGAATATCGGCCACGGTCTTGTTTTTTTGATTATCTGGAATCTGACGACGCGGTTTTGATGAACCATGCCAGAATCTTTCTGGATGACCAAAAGCGCAAACGGGGTGGACAAGGCGGGAAGCCAGCAACGCGCCTCAAGCCGGTGCTTGAATGAGATGAAATAGATCGCTTAGCCTTTGAGTCGGGCCGCCTACGGCCAGCATATGGCTGGCCAATGGTGTTGAGCTGAAACAGGGGCAGGAGAATCCGGCGCATTCAAACATCGGGACAATAAGCAGATATTATCCTCCGCCAAATAACTACGAGGAGAACAGTATCTGACAATCGCGTTCTCCCTTGTGGGCTTGAATGCATAACAGATTCATGGAATCTGGCAGGAACAGCGTGGTAGCCTTCGATACTGGCAGTACTGCCACGGTAGCGTGGACGCCCTCCCCGCCTCAGCCTATGGCTGCCGCTCCCAAGAATGGGAAAGACGGGAAGGACGGGAAGGACGGGGCTTCCACACCGCAAAAGTCCAGCGCCGCCTTATGCGCCCTTTGAAGGGGGGATGGCCTGATGGCTCATTGATAAACATCACTTTTTATAAAAGGACTATTAATTATGCCTTTAGCATCGCCAAAGTATTCCACGCTCATTCGTGTATTGCTGATGGGCGGCATCATGTGTGTTTCGTCGGCATGCGCCAGGAAAGACTCTCACGCCAGCGCAGCACGAAAAACCACCTCAGGCATTAGTTGCATTGGGTCGCCCTCTTTTTGCGGGCACAAGACCGTTAAAGTATACCCGACCACCTGATAATAATTAGAGCAACTACAGACTATCATGGGTCATCCCCGGCAGAGGGGGGCGACATTCCTGTTATTCTACATCTCGGAATGCCCTCTTTATAACCGCCGCCATGTGCGCCCCCAATGAACATTTATGAACGACAGGCAGAATTGCGTCATAACGCTTTTATTTCACAATTCCAACTTCAGAAATAAGCAACATATGTATCTGGTGCGGCCCGCTCCATAATATATTGACTGCTGACGACGTCATCTATCTCCGGGATAAGCTCATCATTATTTAAACTGCACCACTCTATAGATCGTTCGCAAATACTAATTTTCACACCGGCTGATTTTGCAGATCGCATAGAGTCATACAGTAGACGCAGATATTCTTCATCGATGCCGCTTTTTACCGCATGTGTTGTTGCAATAACCCCAGATTCTCCAGTCAAAATAACTTCTACATCGTACTCAGCCGTGGCTGCTTTGGCCCGGTTGAAAACAGCCTCTATGGCTGTGCTCTTTTCCATATCCAGGGTTGTAACAACAATCATCAGATATCTCATGCACACGCCTGCAATACCGATAATGACCGACATCTATCCATGTTTTATCATACGCCGAAGGATAAAGGGAGCGCCACCATGCCGGCCAAATTCCATTTCCATGCGTTCCGTCCTTCATTACCTGCCGGCGCCACCAACTTTTGTCGCCCCGCACGAAATATCCTTAACGCTAATGGCAATCAGAGCTTCCCGTAAGAATGCAACCCGGATAGAAAGAGGTTGACGCCCAGAAAGCAGAATGTCACAACCCACAGACTCATAAAGGACCACCACGCCATCTGCTTGCCCCGCCATCCTTTACTTGTACGGGCATGAAGGTATCCGGCATAATTCAACCAAACTATAAGTGCCCACGTCTCCTTGGGATCCCACGACCAAAATCCGCCCCATGCCTTGGCGGCCCATACAGCACCGAGGATAGTGGCGATCGTAAACAACAGAAATCCCAAGGCAATTGCCTTGGACATCATGTTATCCATAACCTCCCCGCTGGGAAGAGCCCGCGCGAGAACGCCGCCGCCACCACTTCTACGCGAGCGGTCGCCGAGAAGATAAGCGAGACCAACCAGACTGGCGATGGTGAAGTTGGCATATGCCACAAACATCATCGGTACGTGCAATTTCATCCAGAAGCTTTGTAGCGCAGGAATTATCGGTGCTATACGATCCATATGCTGGACAAAGGTCAGCCAGATAAGGAACCCTGCAGCCGCCGCAACCAAGGGCATGACAAAAGCCCCTAGCGATCTGGATTTGAAGCGGGACTCATAATAAAGGTAAAAGAGGGCAGTGGCTGCGCAAAATACCACCATCACCTCCCAAAGATTGGTCACCGGAACATGTCCCCAATCAGGATGCCCGATATAGGTTTCGCGCCAACGGACACCAAGGCCGATGAAGCCCATAATAACACCGACCCATGTCAGCCCCGTTGCCAAGCGCCCCACTTTTTCCGAGAGGGTAAACAGGTAGATAATATAAGCACTGGTGGCGGCCAAAAGAAAACCGATCATCCACATAACACCGGCATAGCCTTGTAATACGTAACATAAAATGACATCGTTAGCAGGTGTTTGGCCGATGCTATACAACCAAACACCCAGAAGAGCGGCGCTGACCACCGTTAAGAATGCCACCTGGAAGGCGCGCCAGTGAATACCGACTGCAACCAACGTGACATACCAGGTAGCAAGAACCACATATTGCCAAAACCAAAACTGGCTGTTAAAAACGTCCACCAAAACACCAGCAGCAACCGTAAGCCCCGCGAACCACAGCAGGTCCTGCTTGCTGATACGATTCACCCAATGTCCCTCGGCTTCCATTTTCGTAAGCGCGAGCGACTCATCTGCTTGTGAGCTAGCCATCATTATTCTCCTTCCTGTCATCCTGACTCTGCAGGGCACTCTTGAGACGGGTAACAAATCCTTCAAACTCCTTGGTGAACTCGTACGGGTTTCGGCTGCTCGCGCCACCGATTATTACCTCTGTGCCATCGTTCGATGCGCGCAAGGCAACCGACATCCGGCGCTGCGGCAGATAGAACAGTATAAATATGCCAAGAACCAGTACAGCACAACCCCAATAAATAACCACAGTGGCAGGCCACTTCGTAACCTCCAGCCCAGCCGCCCATCGGTGATCAAATCCGGTAAGAGTAACCACGAAGGGTACTGGGTATGCTTTGAGCTGCAGTATTGCGCTGATCGCGGACTGAAAATATAGTGCCTCGGCTTCCGTCGTCATAGATGGCGCATATTTGCTGATCACCACCTTAAATGTATGTAAAACGTAACGTTTAGTGCTCTCACCGCTATTCATGCCCGCCTGCTTTTGCAGCGCAGATAAGTATTTCATAAATAAACCAATGGAACCATTTGGTCCCGTTGGGATAAAAAGATATTGGTATGGAGTACCGAACGCTGTCCTAACCCCTTGCACAAAATAGGATTGTCCATCTCTCGTGATCGGCTGCATATAGGTCTTGAACTCGGCACTAGACGCCGATGTACTTTGCGCAATATATGTAAAACTCGGCCCGAGGTTGATATGTTTGTGTGCGGCGCCCGGCCGGGATTCTATGGCGTCTGCAGGGACAACATTATCCAAGGAGAATCCTTTTAATTTTAACATATAGGTCGTACCGGGCAGTTTTATTGATTGCCCGACGCGCGCTTGCTCATCAACCGCACCCGCACCCGGATCATTGAACATGTAGCGTTTCATTTTCAGAAGGGATCCCCCGTCGACAAAGCTCGCCTGAAATATCTGAACGCCATGATAGGTAAGTGGGTGATTAACTCGGACATTAGCCTCTTTCAGTACCTTGCCTTCATTATTGTAAAGAACGATATTGGAAATAAAATCCTTGGGCATGCCCGTAGAGTAGTAAGCGACATGAAACCGCTTCAACATGATCCGGAACGGAAGTGGTTGGACCAGATAACCATTCCCCACCAACTCATAGACGACTTGCGTTGACTGGCCTTCCGGTACAGTAACCGTGCCACGGTATGCAGGATTATTATCCGAGAGCCAAGCCTTTTTGCTGACTTCCGACAGCGGAATATGAAAGTTATTCTCCGGTCGTACTGCGCCGGTCAGCATATCCAGCTTCACCGGAATATCGGCGTTATAAAGCGCGGCCGCACAAAATACTATGATCGCCGCATGCGTTAGTATATACCCAAGTCGATTATAACGCCCTTTACGACCAGTAACTACCACTCCACCGTTGCTTTCGTGGAGTTTCGGTCGATATCCACGCCCCCGCATAACGGCTACCACCATGTTACTTGCGGACTGGATGGCTAATGGCGAGAACATTTCCGTATTATTCACCATCCCTCGCGGATCGTACCCAGACCCAACCGCCAAATCCGGCTCGCGCATTTCCCTCAGCATGCGCGGTGTATTACGAATCAAACATGTGCTAGTAGACAGCACGAGAAAACCAACAATCGCCAGGTACCAATTAGTCCGGTAAACATTGTACAAACCGACGTCACGAAAAACAGCAAACCAGAATGAGCCAAACTTTAAAACGTAATCCTCATAGGGTTGTTGTTGGTTGAGAACTGTACCAATAACAGAGGCGATGGCCAGTAATACCAGCAGACTAACCGCCAATCGCATGGAACCCAAAAAATTTATTGCTAAGCGCGTTCTCGAATAACTTGCATCTCCAGAAATCTGCTTAGCCAAATCTGATCCCTCTGATAACTACATGATTAGTGGCAGGCTATTAATACACCTGTAAATAGTTCTATAATAAGATAACAATGCATGTTTATGCCCGGAACCAACCCATTGCATGTTACTCACCCGCAACGACAAACAAAGTGAAGACCCGATATCCATGGGGCAAACCATGCACTATCGCGTTATCCTAAGCATAAACCATATAATTAGCTTGATACCATATGCGCATGGGGCAATCAAGCCCTGCATCGCGATCTCCCGGAGCCGCCCCGAAGATCCCTGGAATGAGACCCTGTCAGGCGCTGGAGGTTCCGCTTTGGCGAGAACGCAGCATCCTCGACATCGGCATCAGCACTCATCATTATATCAATATGTTACCACCCACTAATAAATCATATCTCTTTACCGCGCAACGTTGTTGGCGACGGAGCATAGCGAGCCCACACCGGGGCAAACTAACACCGCGCGTTCATGTCGAAAAACCCGCCAGACCCCTAAAAACGCGCTGGTCAGGCGGGCCATCTTCATGCCCGGCATACAACAGGTATGGAACCACTAGCCCTTTGTATGGGTATTACTACGTTTTTTCTTCAGATCAATCCAATATGCTGTCTTGAGAAAATAAGCAAGAATGGTGAATAGTACCATTATGCCAATGACATATGGGCCGATAGCCATTCTTGTAAAATACGAAGGATCCGAGGCGTACCGAAGGAACGCCACGACATCTGCAACATTTTGGTGATACTTGGCAGGAGAAAGTCTTCCGGGAAAAATTACTTGCCCCTTTGACCCAACCGTACCGCCCCATGGAGCCAATATATTTGGCATGGCAACCATTGGGAACACATAATTATTCCAACCTGATGGTCGCGCAGGATCCCAATAGAATGACAGCAGGTACGTATAAATAAATTTTGAGCCAAGATACCGGTCCATATGACTCAAGTTTGGAGGAGGCTTGCCTAACCATTTGGCTGCCATGTCAGGGGGCATTGGGGAGACTATTTGTCCCTTCCAGGCCGCACCGTTCGGAAGCATGATGTCCTTCTCCACCTCTTTTTTCGTCATGCCAAGATCTGCACGGAGGTACTCGTAACGCAACGAACTAACTGAATGACACGCCATACAGTGATCTGCAAAATAACGCGCTCCAGCTATTACAGTGGTCCGGTTGAACGTATAATGCGGCGTCATCCAGTGTACCGTATTTTCCGCTCCCCATGCTATCCCGGGAATCAACATGGACACCAACAAAAACCATAGATATCTGTACGTGCTCATCCTGTAACCCTCTCCGGTACGGGCCGTGTAGGTTCTATCATGCTAACGAACGGCAGCAAGAGGTAAAACCCGAGGTATAAAGCTGTCGCCACCCGCTCGATCAAGAAATATTTAGGCAACGGTGGTTCCTGACCAATCCATGCCAAAATAATGAAGGAAACCCCCGCAACAATAAGCATTATCCTGTACACTGGACGGTATCTGCTGGACCGAACCGGGTTACGATCGAGCCAAGGCAACAGCAACGGCAGCAAGACGGATGTAATCATTATTGCGATTCCGTAATACTTGTTAGGTACCGCACGGAGCATTGCGTAATAAGGCGATAGGTACCAAGGTGGGGTTACATCTGGTAAACTGACCATCGGGTTTGCGGCAAGGAACGTCGTACGTTCCATGAATACCCCATGCATGGTTGGAGCATAAAATATAACAGAAACAAATATGGTCAGCCAAACCCCAACACCAAACAGGTCTTTCACGGTATAATATGGGTGAAATGGTACACCATCTAACGGTTTTCCATCCGGGCCCTTGTGTTTTTTGATGTCAATACCGTCGGGGTTGTTCGAACCTACCCGATGCAATGCTACGATATGGAGCGCGATGGCTGCGAGAATAATAAGGAAGAACAGAACCACGTGCAGCGCTAGAAAGCGTTGCAGTGTCGCAGACCCAATCCCGGGCCCGCCGCGCGTCAGGGTAGTAAGAGATGGCCCAACCACCGGCAGTGCGTGCATGATGGAGGTAATAACCTCGCCAGCCCAATAAGATAAATTTCCAAATGGCAATACATAGCCGACAAAGGCTTCCGCCATCATTAACAAATAAATAACATACCCGATAACCCAAACAAGCTCCCTAGGGGCACGATGCGAGCCATACAGTAGCCCGCGAAACATATGGGTATAGAGTAAGATAAATATTAAAGATACGCCATCAACATGCATATAGCGTATCAACCAGCCCCATTTTGTGTCGTACATGATGCCTTGCACTGAAGCAAAGGCATCTTGAGATGTAGGAACATAATGCGCCATCAGAAAAAACCCGCTAATCAGCTGGAGCACGATCATCAACAACAGCAATGATCCTGCATAGTATAGAATATTGAAGTTTCTTGGCGCAAAATATTCTGTCATGTGCTCCCTTATGGTCTCATCTACCGGGAGCCTCTTGTTAACCCATGCCGAAAATCTACTCATCGGATCCACTCCTCAATTATCAATCTGTCAACACAAGTGAGCTTTGGGATACATATGAGTTATCGTAGCACTCATCTTCTCTGTGGAGAGCTCATACTCCGGCACCGCCATATTATGCGGGGCTGGGGAACCCTGTATCACCCGTGCAGACAGATCGTACATTGAACCATGGCACGGGCAGTGAAATCCGCCAAGCCACCATGGTGCAACACTTCCTTTCTTCGGTCTATAATGTGGAATACAGCATAGATGATTACAGATACGTATCCCGACATACCATTCAGGAACTCTGGAACGATACATGTTTGTACAGTATGGAGGCTGCTGCGGCACTTTGCATAGCGGATCTTTCAAAATCCCTTTTGCCATCGTTTCTTTTAATGTAGCCAACATTTCCGGGGTCCGATTTATTATTATTACCGGTTTCTTCTGCCACGGCACCGTTACCTGCATACCTGGTTCAATGGGCGTCAGATCTACGGTGGTTGACGATGCTGCTTCGGCCGCTGCCGTTGGCTCCAATGAATCGACGAGCGGCACCGCAACCATTCCGGCCACCACCGCGCCAACTGCGGATGTAGCCGCCGCCAAAAATCGCCGGCGTGTAATATTTTTGTGGCCATGTTCCGAATCTGTAACTGTTGTCATTTCTATAACCTCGCTAGTGCTCTGATACAAACAGCGTAACTACCAGAGTTTGCCTTATTCCGTATTGGTATTTGCGACACTATCTAACTTCGTTCGATTTATTGCTCAAGAACAGCAACTATCTGGCGATCATCGTGTTCCGCATCCAGCCAATCTCTGGCATTCATGATCTGCCCACGTGTATTTTTGCTATCGGGCCCTAACAAATATTCATAAAGGGGCATGATCGCTATCGGTGGTGGAACGGACATTATTGACGCTCCCGGATGTGTCCTCACCCGCATTCCCGTACGGCATGGCCCAGGATTTATCACGTTCACGCGAACGTTGGTGTTTTGTAATTCAATTGCAAGCGTAAGTCCAAGGTGTTGTACTGCCGCTTTACTTACAGCATAGGCACCCCAATAACCTTTTGCCTCACGGGCGCAGTCATCAGTAATGAAAACAATGGAGGCATCCTCGGATGCCAGCAACAGTGGCAAACAGGCTTGTGTCAATAAGTATGGCGCGGTCACGTTCACTTTCATCGCGCTTTCCCACAACTCCTCGTCGTAATACTGGATCGGTGTCAATATATCGAGTTCCGCAGCGTTGTGCAGGATCCCATCCAAACGGCCTAAACTCTCCTTCAGGCGCTGCGCAAAATCCTGATAATCGCGCCCCTTGGCAGTCAGCAAATCCATGGGATGTATAACCGGCTCTTTATAACCTGAATCAACAATTTCGTCGTATACACCCTCTAGCTTCCGCTGAGTTCGGCCCAATAACACTACTTCAGCACCCAAACGAGCAAATTCTACGGCAGCACAGCGACCAATCCCTTCTCCGGCTCCTGTAACAATGATTACACGCCCGTTCAGCAAGCCATCAACTGGTACGTAATTATTCATTAGCACCTCCGGGTAAACTGCGTACATAGGTTGCTAACTCGGTAATCTGCGGCCCCGTTAGCCGCGAGGCGACGTACCGCATTATGGCATACGGATCATTGGTTCTAAGACCTTTTTTGAAATAATGCAGCTGCAATTCTACGTAGGCTCGTCGTTGACCTGCCAAGCGAGGAAAGTAAGGCGGGTCACCCAGACCGGTTGGGCCATGGCATGCCATACAGGCAGGCACATGAAGGTTAGATATTCCACCTTCATATATCTTCTTTCCTTCTGCCGCTAGTTTAGCGTTTACCATTTTTGCTTTCGGTGGAGTCTGGGTAGAGAAGTAATTTGCTACCTGTTGCACCTGTGCCGGCGTCAGCGACGCGGCCATGCCCCACATAATAGCCTTTGCCATGGGATCCGCACGCGTATGACTTCTAAAGTTATTGAGTTGTTTGACCAGATAGGGAGCCCACTGACCAGCCAAATCTGGAAACATTGATCCACCGGGGGATATTCCAGTCATTCCGTGACATGCCATACAGGTAGTGCTTACCGGTTGCGGAATGCCTCCCGCATTGGTATCCGTCGTTTTCTGTGCACTCGCCACGGATTGCGTTGGAGCCGTAACGGCCGCGGACGAAGAAACGGTGGCAGCAACAATCTTGCTGTTCGGTGCGCTTGCCGCTCCATAAGCAATTGTGTCAAAAGGCATCGCACCCATACCAATAAACACGACAGATACCATGGCCACCATCTTGCCGGATTTTTTGGTGTAGCTAAGTTGGACCATCTATCTTCACCCCCGAGTTAGCATATACTTATCATCTAATTCATCTATAACCACATAACGACTATATATGACTATAAAAACTGATTATGGTCAACCCTCTCTTTGATTGTGAAGATACTGCCCAAACTGCACATCAAAGCCTGCCTGGAAGGCGGAGCAAGAAAGGCCCTGCAGGGATGGTGATCAGGACCACCATCCCACGACCAAGCCCGTCATTTCCCGACCAATCGCTAAACAAGACCAAACGCGCTCACGGAATATACTTACCGTGTCGTTATTATTAAAAAGTGAACAAATTTGCGATAGATATAAACGCATTCAATGGTACCAATATAAGTCTGAGAGGGTCTGACTGTTGATTCAAAGCAGGAACACCTTGGGTTTTCCGGGTGAGACGGACATGGGTGGGCGATATCGACAGATGGATGCAGCAATAGAGAAGCGACCAAAACGGTGGTTTTATTAACATGCCCTTAAATACCCGACCATAGCGTGGTGTAACCTAACGCATGGAACGAATCGATGTGCGCGGTTTGAGATAGAAGAGAGGCAGATGCTCCGCCGGATGGTGGTGCGGCTGCGCAAGCAATCCGGGATGCGCGTGAAGGAGTTGGCAACGGTGTCCGGCGCAGTCCCGTCAAAAGGGCGTTGGAGCAGAATCCGGAAGCGGTTCGTCAGTGGCTGGAGCAGGACTATCGCCGCCTATGCGCCCAGGCTGCTCAGGAAGGGGCGGTGATTTATTGGGGAGATGAAACCGCCATCAAGGAGGACGCCTATGGGGTACGCGAATATGCGCCTCGGGGACAAACCCCGGTATTGGCCGTACCAGCCCGCTGGACTACGCTGTCCATGATCTCGGCGATTTCGCCACGAGGTGAAGTGGCCTTCCAGCAGAGCCCGCGCCAAATGCCGCAAAAGATCGCCAGCCATTTGCGGCACCCTGCCGCCCGCTAGGCCATGTCGGATATTCAAGGGCCGGGTTAATGATCAAAAACAGGAAATCCCCCGGCTCCGCCGGAGTGACAGTTTAGTCCGTCAATATCTACCGGCTCATGGTCGCTGCCAGCAGGGGCCGCAACTCCTCGAGCGTTCTCGTATTGAGCACGTCCTTCATCTCCAGCCAGCCGCGCTGCGCCTGCTGCAGGCCAAAACGCAGGTTGTCGAAGTCGTGAATACTGTGGGCGTCGGAATTGACGGCCAGCAGCACTCCTTCTTCCTTGGCCGTCCGCGCATGGATATCGACGAGATCCAGCCGCTCGGGCTGGGCATCGATCTCCAGAAAGCATCCCCGCTCGCGCGCATGGCGGATGATGCGGGGCATGTCGACATCCATGGGTTCCCGGCTGCCGATGAGTCGCCCGCTGGGGTGGGCGAGGATGGTGAAATGGGGGCTGTCCATGGCCTTGAGGATGCGTGCGGTCTGTTTGTTCCTGGGCAGGTCGAAGCGGTAATGCACGGCAGCCACTACCAGGTCCAGATCAGACAGGATGCCGTCGGGTAAATCCAGGCTGCCGTCTTCCAGGATGTCGACCTCTATGCCCTTGAGGAGCGTGATACCATCGAGTTCGGTATTGAGGGCATCGATCTCGTCCATCTGCCGACGCAAACGCACCGGGTCGAGGCCATGGGCGACGGTCAGGTGGCGGCTGTGCTCGGTGATAGCCAGATATTCCAGACCCGCGGCCCGGGCCGCCGCAGCCATGTCCCGCATACTATAGTGGCCATCGCTGGCCTTGCTGTGGGCGTGAAGGTCACCGCGTAAATCGCCCATCGCCACCAGTTTCGGCAGATGTCCGGCGCGGGCGGCCTGGATCTCGCCGCGGTTCTCCCGCAATTCCGGCTCGATATAGGGCAGGCCGACAGCGGCGTAGACCGACTCCTCCGTATCGCCGGCAATCCGTTCCTTTCCGCGAAAAAGCCCATATTCGTTGACTTTCAAACCCATGTCCTGACCCATGCGGCGGATGGCGATGTTGTGGGACTTGGAGCCGGTAAAATAATGCAGGGCGGCACCATAGGAGGATTCGTCCACGGCGCGCAGGTCCACCTGGAGCTTGTTTCGCAGGATCACGGTGGCTCGGGTGGTACCCTGGGAGAACACTTCCGCCACATCCTCATAGGCGGTGAAGCGTTCCATGACCGGGCTGTCTGCAGTGGCCGTAGCCAGTATATCCAGGTCGCCCACCGTATCCCTGCCGCGTCGGAAGCTGCCGGCCACCACCACCCGCCGCACACCGGGTACGTTCTGCAGATAGCGGACCAGGGCAGCGGCATACGGGGCGGCGACGGCGATGGGAAAACGGGGAACGGCGGCGATCTGGGCCTGGAGGGCTTCCAGGATGCGCGCTTCGGTTTTCTCCCCAAAACCGGGGATACTGCGAATGCGCCCCTCTCTGGCGGCGCGGGTGAGCTGGTCCACGGTTTCCACGTCCAGTTCGTGCCAAAGCGCCTTGACCCGCTTGGGTCCAAGACCCGGCACCTTGAGCAGCTCCGTCAGCGCGGGCGGGGTCTGTTTTTCCAGTTTTTCGAGGAAGGAGCAGTGTCCCGTGGTGACGATCTCGATAATTTTTTTGGCTAGATCCTCGCCGATGCCGGGCAGCTCGGTGAGATCCTCTCCAGCCTCCACCATGGTCTTGAGGTCGCTGCTCAGCCCCAGCACGAGGCGGGCGGCGGTGCGGTATGCCCGTACCCGGAAGGGGTTGGCATCCTCGATCTCCAGAAGATCAGCGATTTCGTCGAATGCGCGCGCGATGTCGGGGTTGAGAACGGGCATGGCTTACGGATGCGGCGGTTTTCGTGACGACGGTGTTTTGCGCAAGATCTCCAGCACCTCTTCGTCCTTGACTTCCCGGAAATCCGTAAAGAACTCTCCTACCGCATGAAATGGCTCCGGGGCCGACAGGTAAACCAGATCATCTGCGAGGGGGTGCAAGCGTGCGATGGTGTCGGGAGGGGCCACGGCAAAGGCGGCGATCAGACGCGCGGGCCGCTGCTGGCGAAGGAGACGCAGTGCAGCTCCCAGAGTAGCGCCGGTGGCGACGCCGTCGTCCACCACAATGACGACCCGGCCACGGGGATCGATGGCCGGGTGAATCGGCGTGTATTGCGCCCGTCTCGCCTTGATCACCTCCAGTTGCCGCGCGGCTTCGTCGCGAATGTACTGCTCGCCGATGCCCAGACGGCCGGCAATGGGATCCATCCATATCCGCCCGCTTTCATCGACGGCGCCTACGGCATATTCGGGATTGCCGGGCGCCCCGATTTTGCGTACCAGCACCACGTCGAGATCACCATGCAGCGCGTTGGCGATGATGCGCCCCATGGGCAGTGCCCCGCGGGGAATGGCGAGCACCAGGGGATCTTTGCCATCATAAGCGGCCAGGCTGTGCGCCAGTAATTCTGCAGCCGCTTCGCGGCTGGCATAATGCGGGGGATAAGTAGTCATGGTTGGAACCCCCTTAACCGCTCCAGCAAGTCCACCGCCAGCGCGGCGCCTGCCATATCGATCTCCAGATCGCGGCTGAGGCGGCGGCTGAGGCGGGCGCGATAGAGATCGAGACTGCGGAAGCGCCAGTGCTGCGGGCCGCTGCCTTCGGGATGAATGACGCCGTAATGCACCAGTTGCACGGCTTCGCCCTCGGCGCAGTGGAGCAGGCTGCAAAAGTGCGGAAAATCGAAGCAGAAACCGCCCTCTTCCAGCAACTCCGCTTCGATGACGGTGATCGGTGGTGAAACCATGGCGCATTCTCCTCGGTCTTCTGGTCAGCGGCGGGGATGGAAGTCGGACATCTCTGCCAGTTGGTTCCACAGGGCTTTTTCCGGTTCGCTGATTTTTTTGGGGACGACAATCTGGATTACGGCATACAAATCTCCAGGTGGTTTACTGCCGGCGCCCGGCAATCCCTTTTGACTGAGTCGCAGCTTCTGCCCGCTGGTGCTACCGGCCGGAATCTTCATGCGCACGTCGCCATCCAGGGTGGGAACTTCGACGCTGGCGCCGAGCACCGCCTCCCACGGAGTGATGTGCAGGTCATGATATAAATCACTGCCCTCTATCCGAAATCTGGGGTGTGGCAGAAACTGGATGTGCAGGTACAGATCCCCATTGGGACCGCCACCCATACCCGGCGCACCCTGCCCCGCCATACGCAGTCGCTGCCCTTCGCGGATGCCTTTGGGGATCTTGACGGTCAGGCGCCGCGCTTCACGGCGCATACGGCCATCGGGACCCATGGTGGGTACTTCCAGGCTGATCTCACGTTGGGCGCCGTGGGCCGCATCCTCTAGGCTGACGCGGATCGTCGCCTCGCTATCTTCGCCCTGGCTGCGGAATCCGCTCGCCCCGCCGCTTCCGAAGCCACCACCCTGCTGGCGGAATATGGACTCGAAAAA
Source organism: Acidithiobacillus ferrooxidans ATCC 23270 (assembly GCF_000021485.1). Lineage (NCBI taxonomy): Bacteria > Pseudomonadati > Pseudomonadota > Acidithiobacillia > Acidithiobacillales > Acidithiobacillaceae > Acidithiobacillus > Acidithiobacillus ferrooxidans. Next base: position 2,788,208 of record NC_011761.1, on the reverse strand, counting down.
GTCGCTGAACCCGCCGCCACCCCCGCCAAAGCCACCCCCGGCCGCCTGACCCCAACCGGGCGGGGGCCGGAACTCCTGGCCGGCGCGCCAGTTGCTGCCCAACTGGTCATAGGCGGCGCGTTTCTCCGGGTCCTTGAGCACCTCGTAGGCTTCCTGGAGGTCCTTGAAGCGTTCCTCCGCATCCCTTTCCTTACTCACATCCGGGTGATATTTGCGCGCCATTTTGCGATAAGACGCTTTGATGGCATCGGCATCGGCGCTGCGTTCGACTCCCAGAATTTTGTAGTAGTCCTTGTATTCCAACTCGTCCCCCTTATCATTGGTTATAGCAGACAGCGGTCCGACTGCAAGTCTGCCTGCCACAATGCGGTCATTACGCCGTATTTTCAAGCCTGGGCGCATGCGCGCAAGGAGTTATCGTGTCTGAATGGTCTGCTCTCAATCCCCGCCAGATGGAGGCGGTGACCCTGCCGTCTGGTCCGGCGCTGGTGCTGGCGGGGGCAGGATCGGGAAAAACGCGGGTGCTGACCAGTCGTATCGCCCATTTGCTGGAAGGGGACGTATACCCTGGCGCAATTCTTGCCGTGACCTTCACCAACAAGGCGGCACGCGCTATGCGCGGGCGATTGGATGGCATGGTGGCCATGGACTTGCGGGCCTTGTGGATGGGCACCTTCCACGGCATCGCCCACCGTCTGTTGCGCATGCATCACGAAGTGCTGGGCCTGCCCGCAGACTTTCAGGTCCTGGATGCCGACGATAGCCAGCGTCTGCTGCGGCGGATCATGCGTGAAGCGCAGATGGATGAGAAGCAGTGGCCGCCGCGCGCCATGGCCGGGCGTATCGGCCGCTGGAAAGACGAGGGTTGGGGGCCGGAGCAGGTACAACAATATGAAGGTCCGGCAGCCGCGCCCTTCATTCCCATCTACAGCGCCTATGAAGCGGCTAAAAAGCGCTCCGGGCTGGTGGACTTCGGTGATCTGTTGCTCTACGCCCTGCGTCTCTGGGAATCGCCGGAAATCCTCGATCATTATCAGCGCCGTTTTCAGCATATTCTGGTGGATGAGTTTCAGGACACCAACGCGGTGCAGTACGCTTGGCTGAAGGGGCTGGCTCGGCATGGGCAGATTTTTGCGGTCGGCGACGATGACCAGTCCATTTATGCCTGGCGAGGCGCACGAGTGGAGAATCTGCTCCGCTTCGGCGAAGACTTTGCCGGGGCGCGGGTGGTGCGCCTGGAGCAGAACTACCGTTCTACGGCACCCATCCTGCAGGCGGCGAATGCCATTATCGCCCACAATTCCGATCGCCTCGGCAAAACCCTGTGGACGGCGGAACCGGGCGGTGAATCCATTCAACTCTACACCGCCTACAACGAATTTGACGAGGCGCGCTACGTGGTGGGCCGCGTTCAGCAATGGCTGGACGATGGTGGGCGGCGTGCGGACTGCGCCATCCTCTACCGCTCCAATGCCCAGTCGCGGGCCTTTGAAGAAGTGCTGGTGCGTGAAGGGATGCCCTATCGGGTCTATGGTGGCCTGCGCTTTTTCGAGCGAGCGGAGATTAAGGATACTCTGGCCTATCTACGCCTTACCGCCAACCGCCACGATGATGCGTCTTTCGAACGGGTGGTGAACGTGCCGGCGCGGGGCATTGGTGCGGTCAGTGTCGAGCGTCTGCGGAATCTGGCCCGCGAGCGCGGCCTCTCGCTCTGGCAGGCCGCCGGCGAACTCGGTCAGCCGAAAATCAGCGCGTTCCTCAATCTGGTGGATGATCTTGCCGCACGAACGGCGGAGGCGGATCTCGGCGAGCGGGTGGAGATGGTACTGGCCCACACCGGCCTACGTGAATGGCACGGCCGCGAGGGCGACCGCGCCGAAGGCCGCCTGGAGAATCTGGATGAACTGATCAATGCGGCACGCGGCTATGCCCAGGACTGGTCCGCCGACCCCAATCTCGGTGATCTTGCGCCGCAACCGGGGAATATGCTCTCGGAGTTCCTGACCCATGCTGCCCTGGAAGCCGGGGATGGTGCCGGAGACGCCTGGGAGGACTGTGTACAGTTGATGAGCCTGCACAGCGCCAAGGGTCTGGAGTTCCCGCTGGTGTTTCTGGTGGGGCTGGAAGAGGGGCTGTTTCCCCATCAGCGCTCTCTGGAAGACCCCCAGGGGCTGGCTGAGGAACGGCGCCTGTGTTACGTCGGCATGACCCGGGCCATGCGCCTGCTGGTCATCAGCCATGCCGAGAGCCGCCGCCTGCACGGCAGTGAGCGGATGACCATACCCTCGCGCTTTCTGCGGGAGATTCCCCGGGAACTGCTGCGGGAGCTGAGGCCACGGGCACGGGTCAGCCGACCTGCTATGCCAGTGCGAGTACAGGCACCGGAAATGCCCTATCCCCTGGGGGCGCGCCTCCAGCACCCGGTCTTTGGTGAGGGAATGGTGCTGGATTACGAGGCTGGCGGCCGCCAGGGCCGGATTCAGGTGCAGTTTGCCTCGGGAAGCAAATGGCTGGCGCTGGGGGTGGTGGCTTTGGAGCGGTTACCTTAAAACAAGGAGTGGAGCGTGATGGAAATGAAACTGCAGGGCATTTTGTGCGTGCTATTTCTGTTGTTCGCCCCCGCCGTCTGGGCGTCGGTGAATATCAATACCGCGGACGCGACGGCGCTGGATGCGCTGCCGGGCATCGGTCCGGCCAAGGCCCAGGCGGTGCTGGAATACCGGCAGGCGCACGGGCCTTTCCGGAGCGTGGATGAACTCACCAGTGTTCACGGTATCGGTCCCAGGCTCCTGGAGCGGTTGCGCCCGGTGCTCAGTCTCGATGGTGCCACGACCCTGCCACAAACCGCAGCCAGACGCCCAGGGCATTCCCATACCGCCGTGCCGACCGGCGAGGAGCGCGTTGTCCGACACGGTAGTCACGGGTATATCCTGGAAAGTGGTCCGCAGACGAACGCTTTCTCGCTGAAGGACTAAGCGATCTGCCTCAGTCCATCGGGCGGAAAATCCCCCAGATCGGTTCGCGATGCCAGGCATGCAGGACCGCCATGCCGACATGCCCGATCCAGTAGACCCAGACCACGGTACCCAGGAATTCGTGCAGGGGAACCAGCATGTGCAGGGTGTCCCCCGGCGGGGTCCCGCTCTGGGGCAGGAAAAAGAAAATGACGGAGCCGATGACCCCGGTGCAGGTCACCGCCAGCAGTCCCAGACCATGCATCAGGCCGGCCAGCCCGCAACGGGGCCCGGTTGGCGGCAGGCGGGCACGCAGCAGCATGCGGGCATCTGCCAGGATGGACGCCCACGGCCCTCTCCAAGGAAAGATCTCACGGCGGATCTGCGGTTCGCTGGCAATCCATAACCACTGCCAGAGAATGAACAGCACCGTCATCAGGCCAATCCAGGAATGGAGGCTGAAGAGGATGCCGCCGATACTGCCATAGTTGGCATGCTTCCAGTTGGGCTCCATCCACAGCGAAGACCAGAGCTGCCAGGTGACGCCAAAGGCAATCCCTGCGTGCAGCCAACGGCCCTCCCGGGGCCAGATATTGCGGGGTGGTTTCGAGTTGGCTTCTGCACACAGGCTCATTGGGCGACGCCTCCACGTCATAAACGGACCGGATTCAGGGTGGATCGGAGCACTCTAACCCAGGCAGGCCGGACCGCCAAGATGATGCTTGAATCCTGACCCCGGCAGGACTATAAGAACACTCTGATATCCTTAAACCAGGGGCCCGGCGCGAGCGTGAAAGGTCGCTGGATACCGGCTGGTGCAGATAAGGGAGGGGCCCATGATCTGGCTGTACGTCATCAACACCTGCATCGCCGTAGGTATCGTCCTGGCCGTGCTCTTTCCGCGCCAGACCCAACGGCTGCTGCGCTTGCTGGGTTTGTGGAACCTGGTCAGTTCGGTCGATACCGTACGGTTTCAAAAAATCATGCAGAGTCTGGGAATCTTTCTGATGGTGGCGGCGGTTGCACTCTTCGCCTCGATCCTTGCCGGTGGGCATCCGCTGGATTGGGCCTTACCGGCCAGCGAGGGCCTGTTCTTCGGGCTCGCGCTGGTGGTGCTCGCACACTGGTCGGGAAAGAAGCCACCCGATGATCAATCGTGATACCAATGGCGTGTCTCCGAGCAGCGTCAGGCTGGAGGCTAAGCGCCTCGCTGGCGCATGAGGAGGATCCGCCGGTATTCCTCCGGGTCTTTGCATTGGGTGATGGTCCCGGGGCGGCGAAAGTGCATGGCATCCAGGCGCAAGAGCCAGAAGCGCAGGGCCGCTGCGCGCAGCAGTGGAAACCACAATGCTTCCTCGCCGGTCTGCAGAGGTCGGGTAGCCACATAGGCATCCCACAACGCCGTAACCAATGCCCGGTCGAAACGACCATCGGCTTCCGAGCACCAGGCATTGGCCACCACCGCCAGATCGTAAAGCCAGGCATCGTCCCCAGCATAGTAAAAATCGATGGTGCCGGAGATCTGGCCTTTTTCGAACAGCACATTATCGGGAAAAAGATCCGCATGGACGACGCCACCGGGAAGATCCCTGCGATTGAGTGCGCTCTGATAGGCAATTTCATCCGCAATCACGGCGTTGTTTTCCGGGCTCAAGTGCGGCACCAGATGTCTGGCCGTTTCCTGCCACCAGAGGAGTCCGGCGGGGTTGGGGTGCCGCTCCGGGAAGGTCTCTCCGGCCAGATGCATGCGCGCCAGCAAGGTGCCGAGCATGCCGATTTCGGTAACAGAGGGTACCCGCCCCTCGATGGACGCACCACTCAGACGCTGAACGATGGCCGCCGGTTTGCCGCATAACGTACTGAGACTGGTTCCTGCGGTGGTATGCACTGGGCGTGGGCAGGGAATGCCGTGTAGGCTCAGCCATTCGGTGAGATCCAGAAAATAAGGAATTTTATTACGCGGCAGACGCTCGAATATGGTCAGGACAAAATGACCTTTTTCGGTGTCGAGGAAATAGTTGCTGTTCTCTACACCGGCGGAGATGCCGGTCAACGCGCAGGCGCCGCCGAGCTCATAGTCTCTGAGAAATTGCGCGAGTTCGTGTTCGCTGACATTGGTATAAACAGACATAAACGGCACTTTCGCTCGGAGATGGGGAGGAACAGGGCAGAATTACCAGCGGAAAATAACCCAATGTGGCACACTCAGGTGTTCAGCTGCCGTCTGCGGCACCTCGGTGAAGCGGCCGGTGCCACCCTTGTCTTCCAGATAGTAGGGTGGGAACGGTTTGGGTGGGATGACCTTGACCATGTACACCTTGCCATTGACCTTATATTCCTCGATCCGGGAGCCTTTCGGCACTTTGATCTCGGCTTTGGGACCGGTTTTGGCCTTGGGGGCCAGCGTCGGCAGATGCAGTTTTTGGAGATCGTCCGCAGCCCATGTGGAGAGGCTGGTGCCTAACGCAAAGCAGGCACCGACAACTATGACGAAGATACGTATGGACATGGTAATACTCCCTGGGGTCCTTAAAGGTTGAGAAGGGCCTCTGTCTCAGCGGCGGACGGCGCAAAGCCGCGTTTTTCATAGTGATTGAAAATGGCCGATACCACTTCGTCGGTGTCGTCGATCATGGTGATGAGATCGAGATCTTCCTGTCGGATGGTGCCTGCGGTGAGCATGGAGTCCCGCCACCAGTCGATCAGCCCTTTCCAGAAGCTGGACTCCACCAGGATGATGGGCATTTTGCGGGTCTTGCCCGTCTGGACCAGGGTCAGGCACTCGGCCAGTTCGTCCAGGGTTCCGAAACCGCCCGGCATCACCACGTAGGCGACCGCATATTTTACGAACATGACCTTGCGTGAGTAGAAATGCTCGAAGGATATGGAGACATCCTGGTAAGGGTTGGTGTGTTGCTCATGGGGCAGTTCGATATTGAGCCCGATGCTGTAGCCCGTGCCGCGAAAGGCGCCCTTGTTGGCAGCTTCCATCACGCCGGGACCGCCGCCGCTGATGACGGAAAACCCGGCATTGGAGAGTTTCTCGGCAATTTCCTGGGCTTTCAGATACCAGGGATGTTCCGGCTCGATGCGGGCTGAACCGAAAATGCTGACACAGGGTTCGACGTCGGCCAGCTTTTCGTAACCATGTACAAACTCAGCGATAATCTGAAAAATTTTCCAGGCTTCACGGGTGAGGCGCCCCTCGCCCTTGTCGCGCAGTTTTTCCGCATCGAGATGTGCCCGCATCCGTCGTTCCAGTGTCAATGGTGGTAGTTTTCCGTATTATGACGGAAATCCGCGGAGAAGTCTCAGACCATGCCCCAAGATCCCCGTATCCTCGTCGATGCCTCCAGTTTCCTCTATCGTGCCTTTCACGCGCTGCCTGACTTGCGCGCCCCGGACAATCTTCCGACCGGAGCCATTTACGGCGTCGCCAACATGCTCCGCCGCCTGCTGAAGGAGCATCCGAGTGACGAAATCATCGTCATATTCGACGCCCCCGGCGGGACATTTCGGGACAGACTTTATCCTGAGTATAAGGCACACCGGCCGGCCATGCCGGAGGAGCTACGAGTCCAGGTTCCGCTGCTGCACGACTGGATCAGGGCCACCGGCCTGCCGCTCGTGATCGAGCCCGATGTGGAGGCGGATGACGTGATCGGCACCCTGGCCCGGGAGGCGGCGCCCGACCAGCAGGTGCTTATCGTCACCGGCGACAAGGACATGGCCCAATTGGTGAACTCGCGGGTGCGGCTTATCGATACCATGAAAGGTATCGAAACGGATGCGGCCGGGGTTGAGGAGCGCTTTGGTGTACCGCCGGAGCGTATTGCCGACCTGCTGGCGTTGATCGGCGACAAGGTGGACAACATTCCCGGCGTGCCCGGGGTCGGACCGAAAACGGCTGCCCGGTGGCTGACGCAATATGGCGATCTGGACGGTGTGCTGGCCCACGCCGGCGATATCGGCGGCAAGGTGGGTGAGGCGCTGCGTGCCTCCGCACATTATCTGCCTTTGAGCCGCGATCTGGCGACCATTCGCTGTGATCTGACGCTGCCTGTCGCGACGTACGCCCGCCGGGCGGCGGATGTGGTCGCCTTGCGGGCGTTGGCGCAGCGCCTGGGTTTTCAGGCCTGGCTCAGGGACCTGCCTGCGGGCGATGCGGGGAAAGTGCCGGAAAAGCGGAGCAGTGATATAGATCGCGCCGCCTACCGGGCCATCACCACTGCGGAAGCGCTGGATGTGCTGCTGCTTGCCCTGAAAGCGGCCGATGTGGTCGCTTTGGATACGGAAACCACGAGCCTCGATCCGCTGCATGCCGATCTGGTGGGAATTTCCTGTGCCTGGCAGGCCGGTGGCGACTATCAGGCTGTCTACGTTCCCGTTGGCCACCGCGACGCTGGTCCGCAACTGGATCGACAGACAGTCCTCACCGCCTTGCGCCCGTGGTTGGAAGACCCGCAGGCCGCCAAGCTGGCCCAGAACGCTAAATACGATTGGCGGGTTTTCTGGCGACATGGCATCCACCCCGCCGGCCTGGCCCGCGACACGTTGCTGGAAAGCTACGTCTTAAACAGCAGTCACAATGGTCACGATCTGGATACCCTCGCCGAGCGCTACTTGCAACATCAGAATATCCGCTACGAAGAGGTGGTCGGCAAAGGCAAGTCAGCGCGTAATTTCGCCGATGTGCCGGTAGCGGAGGCGCTGCCCTACGCGGCAGAGGATGCCGATGTCTGTCTGCGTGTGGACGCGCTGCTCTGGCCGCGGTTCGCCAGCGAGCCGGGCTTGCGGCGCGTGTTGATGGAAATAGAGATGCCGCTGGTGCTGGTGCTGGCGCGTATGGAAGAAGCGGGCGTCAAAATCGATCGTGCCCAGCTCGAAGTGCTGAGCACGGAACTGAGTAGAGACATGGCGGACTGTGAACAGAAGGCCTTTGTTCTGGCGGGGCAGTCCTTCAACCTCAACTCCCCAAAGCAGATTCAGGAAATTCTCTTCGACAAGATGCGGTTGCCGGTACTCAAGAAAACCCCCGGCGGTCAGCCGTCGACCAATGAAGATGTGCTCGCCCAGCTCGCTGTTCATGCCGATCTGCCGCGCCTGATTCTGGATTATCGTGGCATGGCCAAGCTCAAGAACACCTATGCGGATGCACTGCCGCAGATGATCAATCCCGACACCGGCCGGGTCCATACCCATTTTCAGCAGGCGGTCGCGGCCACCGGACGCCTTTCCTCCAACGATCCGAACCTGCAAAATATCCCGGTGCGTACCGAACAGGGTCGGCGTATCCGCCAGGCTTTTGTCGCCGAGGAGGGGCACTGGCTGCTGAGCGCCGATTACTCACAGATCGAACTGCGTATCCTGGCCCATCTCTCCGGGGATGCACGCCTGTTGCAAGCCTTTGCGGAGGGCGAGGACATTCATGCGGTTACCGCTGCCGAGGTCTTTGATCTGGCTCCGGAAGATGTGGACAGTGCCGCACGTCGTGCCGCCAAGGCTATCAACTTCGGTCTGATTTATGGGCAGACGCCCTACGGCCTTGCGCAACAGTTGGGCATTGATCAGGCGGCCGCGCGGCAATACATGGACCGTTACTTCGAGCGCTATCTGGGTGTTCTCGAATATATGGCGCAGACCCGTGCCCTGGCGAAAAAGCAGGGCTATGTGGAGACACTCTTTGGCCGTCGCCTGTATGTACCGGAGATTCGCTCCAGCAACCCGGCTCGGCGTACTTATGCCGAGCGTGCCGCCATTAACGCACCTATGCAGGGCACTGCGGCGGATCTCATCAAGATGGCGATGATTGCCGTGGATGCCTGGTTGCAGGAACGGCCCGAGCGTGGTCGGATGATTCTCCAGGTACATGACGAACTGATTCTGGAGGTGCCGGAGGCCGGCCTGGAGGCTGCGAAGTCGGCACTAAAGGCGCGTATGGAGGGGGTAGCGGAACTGGCGGTGCCGCTCCTCGTGGGGTTGGGTATCGGCAAGCACTGGGATGAAGCGCATGGCTGAACTCAGTCTTTCCCGGCGGTCTCCGTGCCGCTGCTGAAGCGGAACATCTTCATCACTGCGTCGCTGTCCAGTTGTTCGCCGTTGAGGGCCATGGCCAACAGTTCCCCGCCCAGCACCTGGGGGGCGATGATCATGTCTGGCTGCACCCGGCGGACGCGTCCCAGATTTTTGCTATCGTTGACGGCAGCTACGGTTTTGGCGGAGCCCTCCATTTCTTTGACCGCCAGCACCACAAAGGCATTTTCCGAGTCGTCGGCCCGTAGGGCAAGTACCGCCGCTGCCTGGTCGGCCCCGGCACTGCGCAGCACGTCCGTGTCGCTGGAGTCGCCGATAACGAGATCTTCCGGCTGATAGATGGAGTCATCAGGCTGATGCCCCATAACCATTACCACGGGTAGATTGCGACTCTTGAGTTCGCGATAGCTGTTGCGCGCCAGCGGGGTGTCGCCCGCAATAATATAATGGCCTTTGCGGATCATGTGGCGCTTTTCTCCTTGCAGGGCGGATTGCAGGCGGTTGTTCACTGCCGGAACGATAATGGCCGAAAGCGACGTGGCAAACACCGTTATCCCCAGCACGATTAAAGATACCACAAAAAGCCGCGCTTCGTTGCTGACCGGCAGGATATCGCCGTAGCCCACGGTAGCCATGGTGACCACCGAAAAATACAGTGCCGTAGACAGGCTATGAATCTGCGGTCTGAACCCGTTCCCCAGAATATATGCGCCAAAGATGCCGTAGCTCATGACCATGATGGCGCCGACCAACGCAAACAGGGTGCCGGTGGCCAGACTGCTGCGGTTAAAACGGCCGCGAAATATCCAGAGGAAAAAGACCAGCGCGGCATTATAACACAGCAGCACGGTAATCTGCTGAGGATGGCGGTAAATTCCAAAGGCGAGGATGGCCGTCGCCATGGTCAGGACGATAGCCCAGGCAAAACGGGAGCGGAAGACCAGGCCCAGGGACATGATCAGCAACACCACGCCCGCAGCACCCTGGGGAACGCCGCGAAAGGCATCCAGCACAAAACTGTGCGAGACATCCGCCAGACTGTCGGTGTAGCTCAGGCCCAGCAGATGCTCCAGCGCCGGGAGGATATTGAAGAGCCCGAGAAAACCTACCGCCGCCGCGATGGGAAAATGCGGATACCAGTCCTCCAGGTGGAGGACGTTCGTCCAGTGCTGCCTGCGCGCGCGCCAGCGGGCACGCCGGTCTGGCCGCAAAACGTGCCAGGGATGCTGCTCACTGAACTTTTTTGGCACGCGTCACTCCAACGCTATAGATGACCCTTTGGTTGTCTGGGTCCGGTCTACCCTCCCTGACCGGATCATGAGTTCTCCCCTCCCTTTGAGAACTCGCTATTCGCCCCAGCTCCGGCTGGGGTTTCTTTTTCTGAATCCGCTGAGAACCATCTTGCGATACGTTCATGCAACTCATCTATACCCAACCCCGACTGGGCAGAAAACAGCTGCATGGCGACCCCCTGCAATTCCGGAATCCGCCGCAAGCGGGCCATTTCCTGAATCGCCGCACCACGGCTGAGTTTGTCTGCCTTGTTGAGCAAGACATGCACCGGTCTGCTGCAGCCCTCCGCGAAGGCAATGAGGTCGGCATCGTGGGCAGTATAGGGGTGGCGGATATCCATGACCAGGATCAATCCGCGCAAGCTGCCGCGCCGCCGTAGATATTGTTCGAGCAGTGGCCCCCAGGAGCGCCGCAGTGCCTCGGGGACCTTGGCGTACCCGTAGCCGGGCAGGTCCACGAGGCGTTGCCCCGGATCGAGATCGAAAATATTGATGGCCTGGGTACGGCCCGGGGTGCGACTGACTCGCGCCAGTGCCCGGCGCTCGGTCAGCATATTGAGGGTGGATGACTTGCCGACATTGGAACGACCGGCAATGGCTACTTCGGCGCCATCATCGGCGGGCAACTGGCCAGCCTGGGTCACACTCAGGCGATAGGCCGCCCGCCGTAGCGGCGCGAAACGAAAGGAATTGGGGTTGGTATGGTCCATGCCCAAAGCATAGTCGCCATGCGCCTTGTCTGGCAATCGGAAGCCTAAATTCATGCCTGTCACGGCTTGGGTCCGGCCCGCTGCGGCCGTAAGCGGGCCGATACGATGAGGGCCGCCGGTATCGCCTGACCACGTCCGGCGACGGACAGCGCCACCGGCTACGCGCCTTGGTCGTGGTCCTCCGCCCGGCTAAAAAACCGCTGGAAAAAGTATAGATAAAGGCCTTGCAGCGCCCCCGCAATCAAAAAAGGCGTTACCAGCATCTCTGCCTGAAAGAACAGGGCGGTAATGGTCGGGCCGATAGAGCGCGGTGCCTGCACTGACAGGCTGTTCACCGTCGCGGCCAGGCCGCGTTGGCTCTTGTCCACCAGACCCAGAAAGAGGGCCTGCCGTGAGCCTATGCTCCCCTGATTCAAGGCCGCGCGGGCGATGAAGAGCAGCATCGCCACCCAGAAAAACGGTGCAAACGGCAGAGCCAGCAGTAGCGCCAACCCGAGCAGACGCATACGCAAAACCGTTCCGACCAGGCCAAAGCGCCGAATGAGGTGTAGACCGATCAGCGACATGAAAGCGGCACTGACGAAGGCGAGGGCCATCGCGCCACCAATCGCCGCGGGCCCCACCCCAAAGCGCAGGTGAAACCAGTACGCCATCAACGGTCCTACCATACCAATTCCCAGACCATTCAGTGCATTAATAGTACCGAAAGTCAGCAACACCCGCCAGATGGGCTTGCGCACCTTCGGAGGAGCAGTCTGTATCTGCTCACTGTGCACTGCGGATGCCGTATCGGCCGTCGATTCTTTTGCCGCACCCAAAAACAGCAGACAGATAAGCGAACCCAGCAAGACAACCAGGAAGAGCAACCTGTAGGCCTCGGTACCCGGCAATACGCCTGCCAATAGGCCGGGTAAGGCTGCCAGCGTAGCGCCGGCGGCCATCCCCAGGAGCCCGATGCTGGTATTCAAATGGAACACCTGTCCCCATTGCCCGCGGGTTACACTCCGGGATATCCAGGATTGCTCCGCTGGTGCGAAGGGCCCTGCCCCGCCGTTGGCGCCGCGACCGAACCCGCCCAATACGGCTGCCAGAGTGAGCCAGATGGGCTGGGCGGTACTCAGCGCGATGGACGCCGCGATGAGCTGAACTGCCTCGTAGCCCAGCAGAAAGCCTTTGGCACCAAAGTGATCGCTCAGGGGGCCCACCAGCAGTGTCGCTACAGCGCCGACCAGCAGGCTGGCCGAGTACAGGAGGCCAATAGCCAATGCCGACCAATGCAGGGCATGCAGATAGAGTGCAAAGTCGACGACCAGCGCACCCTGCCCCACGCTGCGCGCGGCGCGTGCACCCATCAGCAGTCGCGCAGTACGGGGGACCCCTTTCAGCAAGGGGGGTGTCGTTCAGGCAGGGGCGGAGTCAATGTGCTGGTTGCGCCGTATGATGCGATTGTGCTCGTCTACATAGACCAGTTGCGGTCGGAAACCGGCCACGGCATCTGCGGTGACCTGTGCGTAGGCGGCGATGATCAGTACGTCTCCCAGGGACACCCTGCGCGCCGCCGCACCATTGACCGAAATGATACCCGACCCCGCTGACGCGCTGATCGCATAGGTGCTGAATCGGTCACCGTTATTCACATCGTAAATGTGTATCTGCTCATAAGGATGAATGCCCGCCGCAGCCAGCAGCTCGCTGTCGATCGCACAGGAACCCTCGTATTCCAGTTCGACAGCCGTGACCCGCACCCGATGCAGTTTGCCCTTCAGGAGGGTTAACAGAATCATCGCCGACCCTCTCCCCGGGGCGGGCGGCTGGTCAGCCGGATTGCCCTCCCGGCGACAGACGCCAGGGCAACCGGCATCCCTGCCTCGATCACCATTTTTCCCAGAAGATTTAACATGACGCCATGCTCCCCATGCAACGCGATCTGCGCAGTTTACTACCAGCATGGCCCATGGGGGAATCTTCGCGGGCCTCGGGGTTCTATACTTGGGAAAACGTAAAAGATATCAGGATAACGGAATATGCCGGAAAACACCTGTAGCGGACTGAGCAGTGATGAAGCGCGGCAACGGCTTGCCCAATATGGCCCCAATGCAGTCATCGAAGAAAAACCCAAAAACTGGCTGCTCTTTCTCCACAAGTTCTGGGCACCAGTACCCTGGATGCTGGAAGGCACCCTGATTCTGGAGGCCATATTGGGTAGGTGGCCGGAAGCGATCATCATCACTTTGCTCCTCATTTTTAATGGAGTGCTCGGCTTCAGCCAGGAGCGCAAGGCGCAGAGCGCACTGGAACTGCTGAAAGAGCGACTGCGGATTCAGGCCCGCGCCTGTCGCGATGGACAATGGCAAAGTATCCCGGCCGCCGACCTTGTGCCGGGCGACCTGGTTCATGTGCGGGTCGGGGATATGGTTCCCGCCGATCTGCATCTCAGCGATGGTGGCATATTGGTGGACCAATCCGCACTGACGGGCGAGTCCATGCCCGTGGAGCGGGCAGCGGGCGACAGCCTCTATTCCGCCTCGGTCGTCCGCCGCGGCGAAGCTTCCGGGGAAGTTACGGCCACGGGAGCCAAAAGCTATTTTGGCAAGACCGCTGAACTGGTGCGCGGCGCCGGTGCCAAAAGTCACCTGGAAGAACTGGTGCTCTCCATCGTCCGTTATCTGGTAATGATGGACGTCATTCTCGTCGCCGCGATCCTGATTTACGCAGCCGCCAGCCACGTCCCCCTTGCGGAAATATTGCCTTTTGCGCTCATCCTGTTGGTTGCTTCGGTACCGGTGGCGCTGCCCGCCACTTTCACCCTGGCTACGGCCATCTCCTCCCTGCATCTGGTGCACCGGGGTGTGCTGGTCACTCGCCTGGCCGCCGTGGAGGAAGCCGCTGCCATGAGCGACCTCTGTAGTGACAAAACCGGCACTCTCACTCAGAACCGCCTCAGCCTCAGTCAGGCAAAGGGTTGGCCCGGCGTGGAAGAGACGGAGCTTCTGAAGATGGCGGCCATCGCCAGTGACAGTGCCACTCAGGATCCCATTGATCTCGCCGTTCTCCGTGCATCGGTAGCCCAGACCCCACACCTCCCGGACCGTCAGCAGTTCGTGCCTTTTGATCCCGCCACCAAGCGTTCGGAGGGGGTTTTCATGCAGGACGGCGCATCCTGGCGCGCACTCAAAGGCTCACCCCAGATCATCGCCAAACTCTGCGGCAATACGGACTGGGAACAGGCGACAACGGATCTCGCCGCCGGTGGCGCAAGGGTGCTCGCCGTGGCAGCGGGCCCGGATGGCCAACCACGATTTTTCGGTCTGCTTGCGCTCGCTGACCCGATCCGCCCGGATGCGGCCCAAGTCGTTCAACAATTACAGGAACTGGGCGTGCAGGTGCGCATGGTCACCGGTGACAGTCCGCAGACCGCAAAAAATGTTGCCACAGCGCTGGGTATCATGGGCAGCGTTTGTGACGGCAAGGCCCTGGCTGAGGACTGTGGTGTGTATGCCGGAGTCTTCCCCGCTGATAAGTTTCATCTGGTGCAAGGGTTGCAGAAAAAAGGTCGGATCGTCGGAATGACGGGCGACGGGGTCAACGACGCCCCCGCCCTCAAACAGGCAGAGATGGGCGTGGCCGTGGAAAGCGCCACCGATGTTGCCAAGGCGGCGGCCAGCCTCGTGCTCACCGCGCCCGGTTTGCAGGGGGTGCTTGATGCGGTGGTCACCGGGCGGCGCGTCTATCAGCGCATGCTCACCTACACCCTCAATAAAATTGTCAAAGTCTTTCAGGTCGCCCTGTTCCTGAGCCTGGGCTTCCTGCTGTTCCGCAGCTTTGTGGTTACCCCGCTGCTGGTTCTTCTGCTGCTCTTTGCCAACGATTTCGTGACCATGTCCCTGGCGGAGGACAACGTGCGTCCCTCGCCGAAACCGGATCGCTGGGACATACATACCCTGGTATTTTCCTCGCTGGTCGTTGCCTTCGCCTGGCTGATTTATATCTTCGCCGTGTATGGTGTGGGCCGGTCGCTGGGGCTGCCGCTGGCATCCGTGCAGACCCTGGATTTCCTTGGACTGGTATTTTCCGGCCTGGCCAATGTTTTTTTGGTGCGGGAGCGTGGCCATCTCTGGGCGTCAGTCCCCGGTCGCTTCCTGCTCTGGGCCAGCCTCGCGGATATTCTGGTGGTGGGCGGTCTGGCTGCGATGGGTTGGTTGATGGCGCCCTTACCGATGCCGATTATCGTCGGCCTGCTCCTGGCGACGATGGTCTACACCCTGATCCTCGACCAGATCAAGGTGCCTTTGTTGCGGCGACTAACCAGTGCCTGACCGTGACCCATGGCGCCAATCCCGGTGTCGGCAAAGAGCATTCAGCCGAGAGCCCGCCGATGCTAATATGCAGCCTCATCACAAGACACCGGCCAATTTATGACTATGAAGCATCAGGATGCATTCGAACAAATCGCGTTTGGCACCGTCGACATGCTGCCCGAAGGCGAAATGCTGGCGCGGCTCGCAGCGGCGCAGCGCGATAACCGCCCCCTACGGATCAAGCTGGGCATGGATCCCACCGCCCCGGATCTGCACCTGGGGCATACCGTGCTACTCCATAAGGCCCGTCAATTCCAGGATCTCGGCCATCGCCTGCTGTTCGTTATCGGCGATTTCACCGCCATGATCGGCGACCCCACGGGCAAGAGCGTTACCCGCAAAGCGTTGAGTCGCGAAGAGG